>JABFRW010000205.1 GCA_013140805.1 Candidatus Eisenbacteria bacterium | reverse complement strand
CCGACGAGGAACGCGCATTCTTCGACTCGATGGCGCGGCTCGGGCCGCTCACCTACCAGCCCGGCGCGGAACCGGCGTCCGCCGCGACGCTGCCGACCGGTCGCCGGCTCGACGTGCGGGGCTGACGCCATGACCACTCCGATCCGGCTCGATCGCACCATGGTCAACGTGCTCGAACAGGCGGAACGAAGCCTCGGCAAGGGGCCGTCCGATGCTTCGGGACCGTCGTTCGCCGACGTGTTCAAGCGCACGTTGAGCGACACCTCCGAGATGCAGACCAATGCCGAGTCGCTGATCGGCGCGTTCCTGCGCGGCGAACCGGTCGAGCTGCACCAGGTGATGGCGGCCAGCGAGGAAGCCTCGATCTCGCTGGAGCTGCTGGTGGAGATCCGCAACAAACTCACCGACGCATACCGAACCATCATGAACGTCCAGTAGGCGAGATCCCATGGCTTCGATCGTCTCGAACGAAAACGCGAATGGTCTGCAGTCGCTGCTCAGCGGGCGGCGACTGCCGATGCTGCTCGCCGCGGCGGCGGCGGTCGCGATCATCTGGGTGGTCGCCAACTGGGCGACCGCGCCGAACTACGTCACGCTCTATCGCGATCTCGAGCTGGCCGAAGCCGCACAGCTCGGCGATCACCTCGAGAAGGCGGGTATCGCGCACCGGCTCGAAGGCGGTGGCACCGAGGTTCAGGTCGCGAGCGCCGAGATTGCGCGCGCGCGGGTGGCGCTGGCGAAGGACGGTCTGCCGATGTCCGGTCGACCGGGCCTCGAACTGTTCGACAAGCCGACCTGGGG
Organism: Candidatus Eisenbacteria bacterium; assembly: GCA_013140805.1. Classification (NCBI taxonomy): domain Bacteria; phylum Candidatus Eiseniibacteriota; species Candidatus Eiseniibacteriota bacterium. The sequence goes on along the minus strand of JABFRW010000205.1, from coordinate 11,600 downwards.
CATGACCGAGTTCGCACAGCGCGTCACGTTTCAGCGCGCGCTCGAGGGCGAACTCGCTCGCACCATCAAGGGCCTGCGCGGGGTGAAGGACGCGCAGGTGCATCTGGTGCTCCCGGTGTCGAGCGCGCTGCGACGCCTCGAACGTCCGGCCACCGCCTCGGTGGTGCTGACGCTCGAGCCCAACAGCCAGCTTCCGCCCGAGACGGTTCAGGGCATCACGTATGTGGTCAGCAGCAGCGTCGAGCAGCTCACCAGCGACCACGTCGCGATCATGGACGACGCGGGTCGCGTGCTGTCGGCGCCGACCGTCGGCACCGGTTCGGCGGGGCTCACCACGCGCCAGCTCGAAGTGCAGCGTGCGGTCGAATCGAACGTCGTCACCAAGATCGAGGCACTGCTCGCGACTGTGGTCGGCGTGGGCCGCTCGCGCGCCGAGGTGTCGGCCGAATTGAGCTTCGATCAGGTCGACGAGACGGTCGAGACCTTCGACCCAGAGACCCAGGTGCTTCAGCAGGAGCAGCGCAGCGAAGCGCCCGCGGGCGCGACCGACCAGCCGAACGTGGTCAGCAACACGTATCAGAACTCGCGGCGCATCGAACGCAAGGAACGCTCGGTCGGAGACGTGCGCCGCCTGTCGGTTGCCGTGCTCGTCGATCAGGTGGCACTGCGCGAGGCCGCCACCAAGCAGGCAGGCCTGTCGATCGCCTCGATCGAGTCGATGGTTCGAAACGCCGCCGGCATCGACAGCGCGCGCGGCGATCGCCTCACGGTGCTCGAAGCGCCGTTCGGGAGCGTGCTGCCGCTCGACGTGGCCGCCGCCGGTTCCAAGGCACCGGGCGTCGACGTCATTCAGGTGGCGGAGCGTGTCAGCCGGCCGGTCGCCGGCATGGTCGCGATCCTCGCGCTGGTGCTGCTCGCGTTTCGCGCCTTCGGCTCGCTCGGAGCGCCCGCCCGCCGCGCCGCGGAACCCGCGCCGGCCGCGAGCGTGCCGCTCACGCTGCCGACGCTCACTCCGCCACCGGTGCTCTCGCCGTCGGCGCGTACAGAACCGAACTCCAACTCGAATGCGGATCGTGCCGATGACGCCGCGCTGGTGTTGCGTGCGTGGCTGGAGAATGAAGCGTGAGCGCCGCGACCCAGGGCCGCACGCCGGCGCTGACCGGACCGCAGAAGTGCGCGGTGATCTGCATGGCGCTCGGACCGCAGGTGGCTTCGCGCCTGCTCAAGCGCCTCGCACCCGATGAGGTTCAACAGGTGTCGTACGCGATCACGACCATGCCGTCGGTTCCGCAGGAAGTCGTCGACGCGGTGGTGACCGAGTTCCGTTCGCAGTCCAAGGCGGCCGACAGTCTGACGCGCGGCGGCATGCAGGTCGCGCACCGGCTGCTGAACGAAGCGTTCGGCGAGGCCAAGGCCAAGGTCATCCTCGAACAGGTTCCGGCAAGCGGCAACGAAACTCTGCGGCGCCTGCAACGTGCCGCACCCGAGGCGCTCGCCGCCGCGATGCGAACCGAGCATCCGCAGGTCGTCGCGGTGGTACTCGCGCATCTCGATCCGGTCGCCGCAGGTGCGCTGCTCGGGGCGCTGGCGCCGGAGCTGGCCGCCGACGCGGTGTTCCGCATGGCATCGCTCGATCGCGTCGATCCGGCGTTGCTGGCGGTGATCGAGTCGTCGCTCGGTGATCGGGTCGGCGTGACGCTCGCCGCCACCACCGAAGCACTCAACGGTCCCAAGGTCGCGGCGGCCATGCTCAATAGTTCGGTCAAGGCGGTCGAGCTGCGCGTGCTCGAGGGCGTGACCGAACGGGATAGCGCAGTCGCCGATTCGATTCGCGCCAAGATGTTCACGTTCGAAGACCTGCTGCGCATCGACAACAAGGGCATTCAGCGCATCCTGCGCGACGTCGATTCGCGTGAGCTGGCGACCGCACTCAAGGGTGCGAGTCCCGAGCTGCGCCAGCACGTCAAGTCGAACATGTCGGGGCGCGCCGCCGAAGCGCTCGACGAAGAAATCGAATTGCTCGGTGCGGTTCGCGTCAGTGACGTCGAAGCCGCGCACGCCCGCGTCATCGAAGTGGTACGAAGCCTCGAGGAGTCGAACGAGATCGTGATGCCGGCTCGCGGCGGCGCGGGAGGTGGCAATGACTTCGTCACCTGATCTGGCCACGCTGTGGTCGTTGCCGGACCTGATCGCACCGGGCGCCGGCACCGCGGTCGCGAGCGCAGGATGGGGGCTCGAGGAGCTGGGGATCTCGCTCGAGGCCGCGCCGCTCGACAAGGGGCCGGAGGCGAGCCTCGACTGGCGTTCCGGATTCGAGCGCGGGATCGAGGCGGGCCGCAGCGAAGCCGAGCAGTCGCTCGCTTCGCCGCTGCTGGTGCTGTCGCATCTCATCGACCGTCTCGACGAAGCCTATGCGGTGTGGGTGCGCGACCGGGAGCTGGATTCCTCGGCGCTCGCGCTGGTGGTGGCGCGACAGCTCACCCAGCACGAGTTCGCCGGGCACCCCGAACTGGTGGCGGGACTCGTGTCGCGGGCATTCGCGGAACTGCCGGGTGATGTCTCCGTGGTCGCGCGCATGCACCCCGAAGATCTGGAGGTCGTGCAGACCTCGCTGGTGCGCGAGAGCGGCGCCAGTGCTGCGATCGTCACCTGGAAGGCCGACGACACGCTGTCGCGCGGCGACGTGGTGCTCGAGACCCCCGCACGGCTGGTGGATGGCCGCGCCGACACCGTGCTGCGCCAACTCTACGAACGGATCGCCCATGCGTGAGACCGAGATGAACTGGCTCTCGCATGCACTCGAAGTGGTCGACACGAGTCCGCGTTTCGAGATCCGCGCGCGTGTGACGCGCGTGATCGGGCAGGTGATCGAGACCTCGAGCCTGCCCTCGGCGGTCGGCGAACTGTGCCGCATCGCGCACGACGACCGACACGGCATGCTGGCGCAGGTGGTCGGCTTCCACGAGCGCGGCGTGCTGCTGATGCCGCTCGGGGACACCGAAGGCGTGCGACCCGGCGCATGGGTCGTCCCGCTCGGCCGAGGCTTCTATGCGAACGTCGGCGAAGGGCTGGTCGGGCGGGTGCTCGACGGTCTTGGACGGCCGATCGAGGGTCGCCCGATCCAGGGGCCGCGCATCGAACGCTCGCTCCACTGCGCACCACCGCCGCCGCTCGAGCGCCCGCGCGTCACGCGGGCACTCGGCACCGGCGTGCGTGCGATCGACGGCTTGCTCACGCTGGGCCACGGCCAGCGCATCGGCATCATGGCCGGCAGCGGTGTTGGAAAAAGCGTGCTGCTCGGCATGATCGCGCGCCGCACCACCGCCGACGTCAACGTGATCGCGCTGCTGGGCGAGCGTGGTCGCGAAGTGCGCGAGTTCCTGGAGCGCGACCTGGGGCCCGAGGGCCTCGCGCGCTCGGTCGTGATCGTCGCGACCAGCGATCAGCCGGCCGTGGTGCGGGCGACCGGAGCGCTGGTCGCCACCGCGATCGCCGAGCACTTCCGCGATCAGGGGCGCGACGTGTTGCTCATGATGGACTCGGTCACGCGTGTCGCCATGGCGTGGCGCGAGATCGGACTCGCGGTCGGCGAACCGCCGACCACCAAGGGCTATCCACCCTCGACGTTCGCGGCGTTGCCGCGGCTGCTGGAGCGCGCCGGCACCTCGGAACGCGGCAGCATCACGGGGCTCTATACCGTGCTGGTCGAGGGCGACGACTTCAACGAACCGATCGCCGATGCCGCGCGCTCGATCCTGGACGGACACATCGTACTGACGAGGCGGCTGGCGAACTCCAAGCACTACCCCGCCATCGACGTGCTCGAGAGCGTGAGCCGCGTGCGCGACCAGGTGCTGGACCCGGCGACGCTCAACGCCACCAACACGGTGCTCAAGCTCGAAGCCGCCTACCGTGCGCACGAAGATCTGATCGCGGTCGGCGCCTACAAGGCCGGCGTCGATCCGACCGTGGATGCCGCGATCGCATTGCGCGGCGAGTGGCTCGACTTCCTCCAGCAGGCGCCCGAGGAGGGCACCGGGCTGGAAGAAATCTCGAGTCGCGTCCGCGCGCTGGCGCTCGCGGCCGGCAAGGCCGTCGGGCCGCGCGACGGAGGTGCGGCATGAAATTCCGATTCCCCCTCGACCGCCTGCTGCGACTGCGCGAACGCCTCGAACGCGAACGCGCGGCGTCACTCGGCGCGGCCCGGCGCGAGGAACAGCTTCGCGAGCACACCGCGCGCGAAGCCGCGGTGGCGAATGAACGCAGCCGCGATCAGCTCGGTGCCCGCCCTTCGCACGCCGTGGCGGCGGGATCGATTCAGAACATGCGGCTCGCCGTCGAGGCCGTGGCCATGGCGGCGCGCAACGCGCAGATCGATGTCGACAAGGCGCGCGAACACACTGCCGCTCAAGAGAGTCAGTGGAACGACGCGCGTCGCGACCGGCGCGTGATCGAGAAGTTGCGAGAGCGGCGACAGGGCGAACACGCCGTCGAAGCCTCGCGCGACGAACAGAAGGAACTGGATGCCATGGCGCAGAACCGACGCGGGCCGCAGCGCCACGCGCAGGATGAGGAGGGGAGCCGATGAAGCTCGTGATTTTCGGAGTGGCGGGGCTGGTGTTCGGGCTCGCCGCGGGAACCGGAGTCACCGTGATGCGAGCGCCCAAAGGCGGCGCGATTGCGGATTCGACTCACGTCGCGGCGGATTCGACCGCGGCGGCGCACGGCGCAGCCGGTGCAACGGCGGACGCTCAGGCGACCGGACATGGCGTGGCTGGCGCGAGCGGCGAAGCGCCGGCGTCGAGTGGTGTCACGGGAGCCAATGGTCTCGCGGAGCACGCGGCGGCACCGGTGCCGCTGGCCTGGACGCCCGGTAGCGCGCCCGGCGCAGACGCGACGGCACAGACCGCAGGACACGCTTCGAGCGTCGTGATCCAAACGCTCCACAACACCGAAGGGTATGCGCAGGTGGGACGCATTCTCGGCAAGATGAATCCCGACGACGCGGTGCGAATCCTGGGCTTTCTGAGCGACGATCACGTCGAAGGCGTGCTGCGCAGTCTCGGCGTGCGTCAGGCTGCGGTGATGATGGCGCAGCTTCCGCCCGAGCGCGCGGCCTCGATGAGCCGACGGCTGATCGCACGCCCTATCGAACCGCCCGCGGCGGTGACGCGCCCATGAACACGATCCTCGCGTTGTTCGCCGGATGGCGTGGCGAGAGCGGCGTGGCGGGCGAGGCACCCGCCGCCTCGAGTGCCGCAGCCGAGACCTTCGCCGCGACGCTCGCGGCACTGGCTCACGTCCGGCTCCCGACGACGTTGCCGAGCGAGTTGCCGAGCCCATTGCCGAGCCCATTGCCGGTGACCTCGCCGTGCGCTGCGACCGCGGAGAGCGATGGAGAGACTTCCGAGGCGGGTGAGGCCTCGACCGACGCCCCATCGATCCGGGTCGAATCGCTCGACACCGAAGTTCCGATCCTGCTGCCGACTCCCGCGACGACGCTTCTCGCATCGACGAAGGCGGAGCCAACGACGTCACCCGAGCAGGCCTCGCGCGCCGATTCGCGCGGCGCGCCGCCGCCGCAGAAGGCATCGCTGAACACGGTTCTGCGCCCGAGGCCGAGCGCGCAGAACGCGCCGAGCGCGCCGAGCGCGTCGAGCGAACCGACTGCGCCGACTGCGCCAACTGCGCCAACTGCGCCAACTGCACCGAGTTTGCCCAGCGCAAGAGCGATTGCCTCACGCGCTCCGATCGCCGAAGCACTGGCGGAGTCCATTCGTTCGAGCACGGGCGTCGAGCTACCCGAGGCCTTCGCACGGATTCGCATCGAATCGATCGAGGCGCTGGCAACGAGTCCCGAGGACACCCCGGCTGTCCCGGGGACCCCGATTCCGGATGTCGTGGACTTCGCAGCGCCACCGCGCACGGGGAATCGAGTGCCCCGCGAGGCGGCGGTGCGCGATCTCGAGACGAAGCCCCGGGCCTACGCGATTCGTGCCAAAGCCCCTGAGGCTCAGCTCCTGCCGCGACCCGCATTGCCGCAAGTCGAGCCGCCCCGCGCAAACACATCTTCTGCGGCGACCCCGCCGGTCGATGGCGAGGCGATCGCGCGCCTCGATGTGTCCACTCATCCGGCACCGCCGCGTGCACCGCTCGCGCCGCTGATGCGAGCGAGCGAGCCGCAAGCCTTGCCGGTCGTCGCGCCCAGGCCGGCGGAGTCACCGAAGGGGCAGAGTCCGGTGCGGTCGGAGCCACCGAAGCCGCCGGCCGCCGGGCAATCGCAATCCGAAGTCGAGTCCACACCGATCCGAAAGGCACCGATCGAAGCGGCCGTCGTGCCGCCGGCGCCCTCGATGGCTGTCGAGACGCCGCAGTTCGCAGCGACTTCGCCGCCGCCCGTCACCGATGCCGAAGCCCTGCGACCCGCGGATCCTCTGCACGTCGCACGGGCGATCGAGCGACTGCGCGATGCGAGCGGAATCGCTTCGCGCGTCGTACTGCCGTTCGACGATGGCGCGGGGATCGAAGGCAAAGTGCTGCTGGTCCAGCGCGGACAGGAACTGACCGCGACCGTGATCGCCTCGAACCCCGAGACCGCTCAACAGTTCGTGCGCCAGGTCGACGAACTGCGCCAGGCGCTGGTGGACCGCGGCTTCAACGATCCGCGCGTCGGTGTGATGGCCGCCGCGACGGTGAGTGACGGACGGGAGGCCGGCTCCCGAGGAAGCGATGCCGGCACCGGACGCAATGACTTCGGCCGTTCGCCGCGGTCACGCGACGAGCAGTCGACGTCGCAGAGGCAGGACCCGAACGCGCGCCGTCGCGAAACGCGACACGGCCGCAGAGAGGAATGACATGATCGCCAACTCGGTGAGTCGCAGTGTGCTCGCGAGCACCAGCGGTGGCGACAGCGGGTCGCTGTCGAACGCTGCCAGCCGCTCGAGTGCCATGGGACGCGACCAGTTCCTTCAAATGCTGGTCACGCAATTGAAGAATCAGGATCCGATGAGCCCGCTTCAGCCGCATGAATTCGCCGCACAGCTCGCGCAGTTCAGCACCGTCGAGCAGCTCCAGCAGATCGGCGACGGCCTGGTGGCGCAGACCACGGCGCTCGAGCTGAGCAACGTGATCGGCAAGACCACGCTGAGTGCCGCCATGCTGGGGCGTTCGGTGATCGCTCACGGCAATCAGCTCGAAGTGACGGCGAACTCGAGTCCGCCGATCAAGGTCGACATCGGAGGTGTCGGAGGCACCACCACGCTGATCGTGCGGGACTCGAAGGGCAAGGAAGTCGCGCGCCGGGAGTTCGGATCGATGCCGGGCGGCAGCCAGACGCTCGCATTGCCCGAGGGTCTGGTGCCCGGTGTCTACAAGTACGAGGTGCAGGTCAAGGACGGTGCTGGCAAGACGATTCCGGTCACGCCGTACGTCACCGGGACCGTCAGCGGAGTGAGCTTCCGCGACGGCAGCATCGTGCTGCGCATCGGCGGCATGGAAGTGGTGCTCGACGACGTGGCCGAGATTGGAACGCCGACCACGACGCCGTAATACGACCGTTCACTGAATGAAACCTCCGCCGAACGAATCGGCGGATCATGCTGCACTCGAGCCAGGGACAGGAGGAAACCCAACATGATGCGCGCACTGTTCGCGGGTGTGTCGGGCCTGCGAAACCACCAGATCCGGATGGACGTGATCGGTAACAACATCGCGAACGTCAACACCGTCGCCTTCAAGTCATCGCGGGCGAGCTTCAAGGAATCGTTCGTTCAGACGCTGCAGGGCGCTTCGCGTCCGAGCGCCACGCTGGGCGGTACCAACCCGATGCAGATCGGTACCGGCGTGAATCTCGGCAGCGTGGATCAGATCTTCACGCAGGGCAGCCTCGAGGCGACCGGCTCGCCGTTCGACTTCGGCATCCAGGGCGACAGCATGTTCGTTCTGCACAACGGGCAGCGTCGCGTGTACTCGCGCGCCGGCAACTTCAAGCTCGATGCCGACGGGCGCATGGTGCTGGGCAACACCGGCTTCCTGCTGCAGGGAATCAATGCCGACTCGCTCGGAAACTTCTCGACCGGTTCGGCGGTCGGTGACATCCAGTTGCGCCTGAGCGACCGGGCCGCCGCACAGCCGACCAGTGCACTCACGCTGGCGGGCAATCTCGACGCCGGTGCCGCGGTCGGTGCGACGCACACCATGACGGTCACCACCTACGACAGCGCGGGCGCTTCGCACGAAGTCTCGATCACGTTCACCAAGACCGCGGCCGCGACATGGGATTGGGCGGCTGCGTGCCCGACCGCGACGGTGGCTCCGGCCGGAACCGGCACGGTGTCGTTCGCCTCGAACGGCAGCCTGGCCGGTTTCACCTACCCGGGCGGTGGTGCAGGACTCACGCTGACCCCGACCACGGGTGGAGCGCCGTTCAACATGACGATCAACGCCGGCACGGTCGGTGGCATCGATGGACTCGCAGGTTTCGCGAATCCTTCGAACGCCGTCGTGAGCGGACAGAACGGCTACCCGTCGGGCGAGCTGCTCGACATCACCGTGGATCAGTTCGGCGTGATCTCGGGCTTCTTCTCGAACGGTGTGACGCGCAGCCTGGCGCAGATCGCGCTCGGCTCGTTCACGAATCCGTCAGGTCTGACACGTGCCGGAGACAACGCGTTCGAGGAGTCGTCGAACTCGGGCATCGCGATCGTGGGGTTCGCCGGGGTCACGAATGACTCGACGATCACCGCGGGAGCGCTCGAAGGGTCGAACGTGGACATCTCGCAGGAGTTCACGAACATGATCGTCACGCAGCGCGGCTTCCAGGCCAACGCCCGCGTCATCACGACCGCGGACGAGCTGCTGAACGAGCTGGTGAATCTGCGGCGGTAGTGAAGCGCTCGGCGCTTAGGCGCCGAGTGAGTCGAGGTGGCGCGCGCCCGGGGCGAAAGCTTCGGGCGCGTCGCCTTTAGAGCGAGGCTCGAGCCGGCCGTGAAGTCCGCTCGAGACTCCGGCGCTCATCCGGAACAATTCTCCGCCAGCGGTCCGATCTTCCAGTCGCCGGCCCTCTCGTCCGCAGGCACCCGGAACATTCGTCCGGACCTTCGTGCCGTGTCCGAGTCGCGAGTCGAGGCCGTGCTTGCCGTTCGCGAGCGAAGTTCCCTTTTCGCTTGTATCTGCCGCATCGCCGCAAGCACACCTCATCGCAGTCCGCACGTGCAGCTCCGTGGCACGCGCGTTGCGGTTGATCACTCCGAGGACGGGGCGCAGGACGCGCCTCGCATCACGGCGCCACGCGCGCTCACCACGGAGAGGTCGCATGAGCGGTCCCGCTGCTGAATCGAAGGGCGACGCTGCCAAGCCCGACGCTGCCAAGGGCGAGTCGGCGAAGGCGCCGGCCAAGCCCGGTCCGTCGCTCGTGATCCTGCTGGTGGTCACGCTGGTCGCGTTCGTCGTGGGCGGAGGCACCGGCGTGTTCGTGGTCGGACCGCGCCTGATTCCCGCGCCGGTCAAGCCGGCGGCTCACGCCGAGGGCGAAGAAGGCGACGAGGAAAGCGAAGACGAGGAGTCGACGCACGACTCGAAGGACAAGAAGGGCGCCCACGGCAAGGAAGGCGAGGGTCCCGAAAAGGGACCGGTCTTCAAGCTCGAGAACATCATTCTCAATCCCGCCGGGTCTCAGGGCTCGCGCTTCCTGCTGGTGTCGGTCGCGTTCGAATTCAAGGATCCCAAGGCCGAGGAGCGCTTCCGCGGCCACGATGTCGAGATCCGCGATCTGGTGATCGCACAGCTCGAGGCCCGCACGCTCGAGCAGCTCGCCCAGCCGGGTGCTCGCGATTCGCTCAAGCGTCTGATCTCCAATGCGGTCCAGCCGATCGCCGGCAAGAAGACCAGGTTCAAGGTCTATCTCCCGCAGTTCGTCATTCAGTAGGGGCGCGCCATGGCCGAGCGTCTGACTCAGCGTGACATCGATCGTTTGCTCCGGGGCGAGGGGCCCGGAGTGGGGCCGGTCTCGGAAGAGATCGCGCCCCTCGACTTCGCGAATCCGCCGCGCCTGTCGCGGGCGCGGCGGGCGCGAATCGATGCGGTCGCGGCCACCATTGCCGGCGGGCTCGCCGACTTTCTCACCCCGCGACTTCGCACCCGTGCCGAAGTCGTCACGAAGGCGGTCGAGATCCTGGGTTTCGCGGACGCGGCCGAAGCGCTCGGCAACCCGTGCGCAACGTTCGTGTTTTCGACCGGTGCTGCGCCGACCGATCGCGCACTGCTCGACTTCGATCCGCCACTGGCGCTCATAATGGTCGAGCGACTGTTCGGCGGCTCGGGAGACTCGCCGACCGAACTACGAGCGCTCACCGGGCTCGAAGAGGCGACGCTGTCGGGGCTCGTCGAACGCATCATCGATCGAATTCGCGACGCCTGGTCGGAGCTCGTCACGTTCGAAGTGCGGCTCGAACACTTCGAGCGCGATCCCGAACTGCTGCGCGCGCTGCGGCCCGACGCGCCCGCACTCGTCATGCATCTGGAAGTGAGTTTCGGCACGACGCGCGGATTCATGACGCTGGCGCTGCCGCTCGGTCGGCTCGAGTCCGCGCTGTCGGGCGTCGACCGCGACGCTCCGGTCCGCGATTCGCAGGCCGAGTTGCTCGCCCATGTGCGCGAGGCCCGTGTCGATCTGGTCGCACGCCTTCCGCTCACCCGAATTCCGGCTCGTCGCTTCGCCTCGCTGGCGATCGGCGACGTGCTCGAAACCTCGCTCGCTCCCGACACGCCGCTCGAACTGTGCGTGAACGGGCGGGCGCTCTATGAAGGCCTGGTCGGTCAGGTGCGGCAGCGATTCGCGCTCCGCATCGCCCGACCCATTTCGCGGACCGCGGGCGACGATCGTTCGCCGGCGTCCGAGAGGAGTCACTCGTGACCGCGGATTCCAATGCCACTGTCGTCGCCCCCCGCAGCGGCGCGGGTTCGCTCGATCTGCTGCTCGACGTCTCGCTGCCGATCATCATCGAAGTCGGCCGCGCGCGCTCGACGGTTCAGGAGGTGCTGCGCTTCGAGGTCGGATCGGTGGTGCCGCTCGATCGCCGCGTCGGCGAGCCGGTCGACGTCTACGTGAGCGACCGACGCGTCGCCGAGGGTGAAGTGGTGGTGGTGGGCGAGCGCCTCGGCGTGCGCATCACCGCGCTGGTCGCGCCGCAGGGCGAGGGAGAGACCCGATGATGGGTTCGTGGCTCGGCGTCGCCGGTGCACTGATCGCGGTCGCGGGAGCGATCGCGCTGCTGGCGCGCGGACTGCAGCGCATGCCCAGGCTCGGTGCCTCGAATCCCGAGATGCCGCTGGCGATCGTTCACCGCATCGCCATCGGACCGCGCCAGGGGATTGCGCTGCTGCGCGCCTTCGATCGCCTGATGGTCGTCTCGATCGCCGACAGCGGCACGCGCCTGATCGCCGAACTCGACGACCCGACGCTGCTCGCGCGCCTGCAGGCGACTCCGGCGCCGGCCGCCATGCTCGCGCAGAAGCTGCGCGAAGCGTTTTCGCGCGGCTCGCGCAGTGGAGCGGCGGTGCTGGTTGCAGGAGTCGCACTCACGCTGCCGCGAGCGTCAGCG
>JABFRW010000204.1 GCA_013140805.1 Candidatus Eisenbacteria bacterium | reverse complement strand
CATTGGATCGAGCGGCTGTTCCTCAGCGCCACCGTCGCGCCCGCTCGCGGGCTCGCGGCGTGGTTCGCGCGCTGGCGGGCTGCTCGCGTCGAGTCCGCGGCGGTCGCCGCCAGGTCGGCGGGACGCAAGCCTCGTTCGGGCAAGCCCGAGAAGCCGATCGAACGTGACGACAAGGCGCGTCCTCGCATCATGACCGCCGGCACCGACGACGCGCGCGTCGCGATGGCGGCGCGGCTCGAGACCGCAAACGGACGCAATGTCGAAGGCACGCCCGGCAACGGTCGCGGTTCGATCGCGCAGATGGCGCTCCCGCTGCCGAGTCTCGCCAGGTCCGATGCGGCACGAAAGGATCGAGGAAAGATACCCGCGCGTCCGCCGTCGACCGAACCGGCCGAGCCGATCGGGGATGCGCTGCCCTCACTCAGCCTGCTCGCGATGCCGCCGCAGCAGGAGGATCTGATCACCGCGACCGATCTGACGAACGAGGCGAACCTGCTCGTCACCAAGCTCGCGGACTTCGGAATTGACGGGCGCGTGACCGAGATCCACCCCGGGCCGGTGGTGACCACGTTCGAGTTCGAGCCTGCCGCCGGCGTGAAGGTCAATCAGATCGTCTCGCGCGAGGACGATTTGGCGCTCGCGCTCCGCGCGCAGCGGATTCGAATCCTCGCGCCGATTCCCGGCAAGGGTGCCGTCGGCGTCGAGATTCCGAACCGCCGACGGCGAACGGTGTATCTCCGGGAAGTGCTGTCCTCCAAGGCCTACGAAGACAGCGACGGAGCGCTCAAGGTGCCGCTCGGTGTCGACGTGGTCGGGCAGCCGTTCATCGCCGACATCACGAAGATGCCGCACCTGCTGGTTGCGGGCGCGACGGGCTCGGGCAAGAGCGTGTGTCTGAATGCACTGATCACCGGGCTCCTGTTCCAGCACGATCCCAAGTCGCTCCAGATGGTGATGATCGATCCCAAGATGCTCGAGCTGTCGGTCTACAACGGCATTCCCCATCTGGTGCTGCCGGTCGTGACCGAGCCCAAGCGCGCCAGCCGTGCGCTGCGCTGGGCGGTGTCCGAAATGGAGAAGCGCTACAAGCTCATGGCGACCTGTGGAGCGCGTCACATCGCGGCCTACAACGAGAAGATCGCGGCCGGGCTGGTTCCGAGCGGGCCCGAGCATCCCGACGGATCGGTCACGCCGCCACCCGAACGACTGTCGTTCGTGGTCGTGGTGATCGATGAGCTCGCCGACCTGATGCTCACGGCTCCGGGCGAAATCGAAGAGCCGGTGGCGCGCCTGGCGCAGATGGCCCGCGCGGTGGGCATTCACCTGGTGCTCGCGACCCAGCGACCGTCGGTCGACGTGATCACCGGCGTCATCAAGGCGAACTTTCCGTCACGCCTCGCGTTCCAGGTTGCGAGCAAGACCGATTCGCGCACCGTGCTCGACATGAACGGCGCCGAAAACCTGCTCGGCAACGGGGACATGCTGTTCATGCCCTCCGGCAGGCCCGAGCCGTACCGGGTGCACGGCGCCTACGTCTCCGAAGAGGAGACGCAGCGCGTGGTCGACTTCTGGAAAGCGCGCGCGCAGTCGACGAGCTTCGTGCCGCCGCTCGCAACCGACGCCGCGATCGTCGATGCGGAAGAAGAGACCGGCGGCGGGCTCGACGGGAGCGACGAAGACGTGCTGCTCAACGATGCCGCGCGACTCGTGATCACGCATCAGCAGGGCTCGACCTCGCTGCTGCAGCGGCGACTCAAGGTCGGCTACTCGCGCGCTGGACGACTCATGGATCAGCTCGAGCACATCGGCGTGGTGGGTCCGTTCCAGGGCAGCAAGGCGCGCGACGTGCTGGTGGACGAGCGCTGGCTCGACGCCCGGGAGCTCCTGTGAGCCGCGCCGCGATACCGCCGGCGCTCGCGTTCGTGACGCTCGGGTGCCCCAAGAACCAGGTCGACTCCGAAAACATGCTGGGTCTGCTGGTGCGCGACGGCTTCCGAACCGTCGGTGATCCGGGCGACGCGGACGTCGCGGTGGTGAACACCTGCGCGTTCCTGCAGAGCGCGGTCAAGGAGTCGCGCGCGGCGATCGCGGAGGTCGCGGCGCTCAAGGCGCGCGGGAAGTTGCGCGGTCTGATCGTGACGGGTTGCCTCGCTCAGCGAGCGGGCGAGGGGCTGCTCGCCGACTTTCCGGCGGTCGACGCGGTGCTCGGCACCGGCCAGTGGCGTGACGTGGTGCAGGTCGCGCGACGCGTGCTCGAAGGCGACGCGACGCGCACGGCGGTCACCGCCTCACCGGGAGGTGCACTCGATCCCGATACGCCGCGCGCGCTTTCAACTCCGCGTCACCTCGCCTACCTGAAGATCTCGGAAGGCTGCGACCATCGGTGCACGTTCTGTATCATTCCGCACCTGCGCGGCGATCAGCGCAGCCGGCCGGTCGCCGAAGTGGTGGCGGAGGCGCGGCGACTCGCTTCGCACGGCGTGCGCGAGATCAACCTGATCGGGCAGGACACGACCGGCTACGGCACCGATCTGCCGGGTCGGCCGACGCTCGCGGATCTGCTCGAGGCGCTCGACGAAGTCGAGACGCTGCGATGGATCCGCGTTCAGTACACGTATCCGCGACTGTGGAGCGATCGGCTGATCGAGGTGTGGGCGCGCGCGAAGCGGGTGGTGCCCTACGTCGACATGCCGCTTCAGCACATTGCTCAGGACATGCTTCGAACCATGGCGCGCGCAATGACCGAGACGCAGACCCGCGAGCTGGTGCAGCGCATCAAGCGTGGCATCCCGGGCGTCGCGTTTCGTACCAACTTCATCGTCGGCTTCCCGGGCGAAACCGAGGAACACTTCGAAACGCTCGAACGCTACGTGGCCGAGGAGGGCTTCGATCACGTGGTGGTGTTCGACTACGAGCGCGAGCCCGAAACGCCGTCGCACTCGATGACGGGACAGGTGCCGGTGCGGAAGCGCAAGCATCGCCGCGCGCGCCTGCTGGCGCGCCAGCAGCAGCTTTCGCGCGAGCGCCTCGCGCGCCGGGTGGGCGAACGCATCGAGGTGATGATCGACGGCGAGGCGGGCCGCGGACAATGGGCGGCCCGGACCGCCGGACAGGCATGCGAGGTCGACAGCGGAGTGGTGGTGGAAGGCGACGGCCTCACGCCCGGCGAGTGTGTGCCGGTGCGCGTGATCGGGGCTTCCGCCTACGATCTGTTCGCTCGCGTCGAGCCCGCAGAAACGCACGGTCTCAAGGTCCTGGGAGGATGAGAGGGATGGCGGTCGGACACTGGTTGTTCCCGTGGGTCGCGTGTGGCCTGATCGCCACCGCGGCGCCCGCTGTGGCCAAGAAGGTGCGCTACGACGGTGCGCCGCCGGCGCCGGCGGATACCACGTTCTCGACCGCGCGCATCGTCGACGAGCCGGTGGTTCGCGCGCGCGGGCCGGCCGTGCCGCCGACCAACTTTCAGGTGATCGCGCGCGTCGCCCGCACCGCGTTCGACCGCGCGATCGCGTCGTGCCCGGTCGACTCGGGGACCCGCGTGCTGCTCGCACCCGGCGAAAGTCACCCGCTCAACTTCATGGCCGAACACGCCGTGCTGCAGGCCTTGTCGCGAAGCGGGATCAGCGCGCGAGTCCGCCGCTCGATCATTCCCGACGACAGTCTCGCAGCCTACGCGGCCGGCGGTGGTGAACCGGTGCTCGAATACCAGCTCGCCTCCGCGCGCGTGACGTATCTGCGGCTGCGAGGCTGGTTGCCCGGTCGGGTCAAGATCGAGCGCCAGGGACTCGTCGAGGGTTCGCTCACGCTGCGTGATCCCGGCACCGCGTCGGTGCTGTGGACTCAGGACGCGAGCTTCAATCTGGTCGATGCGTTTCCGCGCGGCCGGCTTTCGCTGGTCGAAGACGCGCGCTTCTCCGAGCTGCGTTCTCCGGCTCCGGGTCGCTCCGTCGACAAGGCGGTCGAACCGATCATCGTGGTCGGGATTGTGGCGGGACTGGTCGCCCTGTTCTTCCAGAATCGCCCGTGACCGCCCGCTCCGGCTGGATTCATGCGTTCGCTCTGGCGGCGATCGTCGGGCTCACGGGCTGTGCTGCGCACGTGCTGCCGACCGCGCTCACCGAAACCGACCGCATCGAGGCGGCGCGCAAGCTCATCGAGCAACGGCGATTTCTCGACGCGACCGAATACGCCAAGTCCGCGCTTGCGGCTTCGACGGGGTCGGCGCGAGTCGACGAGATGATCTACCTGCTCGGCGCGGCGTACCTTGGCCAGAAGGAGTATCCGCTCGCGCAGGGCGAGTTCGAGCGACTGGTTCGCGACTACTCCGAGAGCGATTCGGCCGGTGCCGCGTCGTTCCGCCTGGGTGAGGCGCTCGAAGGCCAGTCGCGGCCGCGTGACTTCGATCAGGAGTTCACCCGTCGAGCGATCGCCCAGTGGGAGAGCTATCGACGCGGCTATCCGGGGCACTGGCTGAACACCGAGGCCGACCGCCGCATCCTCGACGGGCGAGGCAAGCTCGCGCGCAAGCTGGTCGACGCGGGGGATCTGTACCGGCGGCTCAAGCTGTGGAAGCCTGCGATCGCAACCTACGAACGCGCGGTGCAGGAGTTCGGCGAGACGATACCGTCCGCCGACGCGGAGGTCGGCATCGCGATGTGTTTCGCCGGCGAGGGTCGCCATCCCGAGGCGATCGCGAAGTTGTTGGAGCTGGAGCAGCGCTTCCCGGGTCGCCCTGTGGCGCAGCGCGCAGCCACCCAACGTCAGCGACTCCAGAAGAAGCACTGACGAGGCGTCGATGACGGTGCGCGAGTCGGTCCGACGTCCTGCGCGCAGAGTGGCGGGCGCCGCGCGCTGGGCGCTGTTCGGCGGAACTTTCGATCCGCCGCACGTCGGCCACCTCGCGATCGCCGAGTGGGCGCGCGTTGCGTTGGAGCTCGACCACGTGGTGTTCATGCCGGCGGGTCGGCCCCCGCACAAGTCGCGGCGCGCGGTGACAGCGGCCGTGCACCGCCTGGCGATGACGCGGCTGGCGGTGCGCGGCAACCCGGCGTTTCGCGTCTCGCCGCTCGAACTTCGTTCCACGGAGCCCTCGTACACGGTCGAGACGCTGCGACGACTCACGGGGGCGCGCGCCGCGCACGTCTACCTGCTGCTCGGCGCCGACAGCCTCGACGGATTTCGCGACTGGCGGGAGCCTGAGGCAATCCTGGCGATGGCGCGGCTCGCGATCGCCGGACGATCGGGGGCGGGGCTCGCGCCCGCGAGTGAATGGGCACGCCGCAGTGCTCGCGTCGCGTGGATCGGAAATCCGCTGATCGGGGTCGCCGCGAGCGAGCTGCGGGCGCGGGTACGAGCGCAGCGCTCGATACGCTACCTGGTGCCGGATGCGGTGTCGCGCTACATCGAGAAGCATCGACTTTATCGCCGCTGAGCACGCCGCTTTCGTGCGACGTCCGGGACGCGGTAGGGTGCGCGCATGACTCCGCATGAACCCGGCACTCGGGACGAATATCGGCCGCGCGAATTCTGGGAGCGGCGCCTGTCCGGGCATTTCGACCTGCGCGGCACGGGCGAAACCGGACTCTCGGAGGCCTACAACCGCGCCTGCTACTCGCTGCGCCGCACGGTGCTCGACCGCGCCCTGCTCGCGGCGCGATTCGATCCGCGCGATCGTACGGTTCTCGACGTCGGATGCGGCTCCGGATTCTTCACCGAGTACTATTCACGACGCGGCGCGCACGTCACCGGCATCGACATCGCCCCGATTTCGATCGATCGAATGCGCGCGCGATTTCCAGCTGCCAGGTTCGTGCTGGGTGACGTGAGCGAGGTTCGAATCGAGGGTCGCTTCGACCTCATCAACGCGTTCGACGTGCTGTATCACGTCACCGACGATCGTCGCTGGGAGGTGGCGCTGGGCCATCTCGCCGAGGCGCTGAATCCCGGTGGTTTGATGCTGCTGACAGACAACTTCCCTCAGCGCGAGGGCCAGCGTCCCGAAGCCGCGCACAACAAGATGCGTCCGCTTTCGCGGTACCTCTCGGTGCTCGTGCCGCACGGACTCGCGCGTGAGGCCCTGCATCCGACGCACGGATTGCTCAATCGTGAATTAGGCCCGTTCCGATCGTTGAATCGGGTGCCTGCGCTGCTGCTGCTCTTCGATCGGACACTGCTCGCCACCGGCATCGCCGATCACATCGCGCAGAATCGCCTGCTGGTCTTGAGACACCGGTGAGTCGCGCATGAGCCGCCTGATCGTGTTCGATGCCCTCGGCCTCGCGTATCGCGCGCACTTCGCGTTCATCGGCCGCCCGCTCATGAACTCGAAGGGGGAGAACACCTCCGCAATTTTCGGGTTCGCGAACATCGCGCTGAAATTTCGCCGCGAGCACGCGCCCGAGTTCTGGGCGCTCGCCTGGGACGGCCCCGGGCCGACGTTCCGCCACGAGCTGTATGGCGACTACAAAGCCACGCGTCCCCCGATGCCGGAGGATCTCGCAGCGCAGCTCGGCGCGATCGAGGACCTGTCCCGTCACCTGGGCCTCCCGGTGATCGAAAAGGCCGGCATGGAAGCCGACGACGTGATGGCGACGCTCGCGCAGCTCGCCGCGGCGGCCGGTCACGAAGTGATCCTGGTCACCGGCGACAAGGACATGCTCCAGGTCGTCACCGATCGCGTCACGGTGCTCGCGCCGCAGGGCAAGGGTGAGGACTACGCTCGCATGGACCCCGCCGCGGTGCGAGCGAAGTGGGGCGTGGGGCCCGAGCACATCCGTGACGTGCTCGCGCTGATGGGGGACTCGAGCGACAACATTCCGGGCGTGAAGGGCGTCGGCGAAAAGACCGCGGTCGAACTGCTCACGCAGTTCCACTCACTCGACGAACTCTACGCGCGGCTCGGCGAGGTCAGAAAGCCGGCGCTCAAGAAGAAGCTCGAGGACAGCCGCGAAGCCGCGTTCCTGTCCCGCGAGCTCGCGACGCTGCGGTCCGATCTCGAACTCGGCGTCGGGATCGAGGACCTGAAGGTGGCGCCGATCCGCGGCGACGATCTCGCCGCGTTCGCCGGCCGCTGGGAGATCCGACGCCTCGAGCAGATCGCCGCGCAGCAAGGAGTCGATGCGGCCAGCGCAGGTGCGCCGGTGACCGGACGTGATCCGGCTCGCCGCGGCAGTGCCGCGGAGCAGGAGGGAACCGGAGTGAAGCTGGCTCCGAAGCGCCCGGCCGCAGCCGAGCCGCCGCGTGGCACGACTGCCGCTGTCCTGCTCGAGCCCGATCTGTTCGGAACGCCCACCATTGCGCCCCCGGCGGCTCCACTGCCGCGAGCCTTGCGCGAGCCGGCGCAGGCCTCGCTCGACCTGTGGCACGCCACGCCGCTCGAAGTCGGAGATTCGCGCGCGCCCTCGCTCGAGGCGCTGGAGCAACAGCTCCACGCGGTGCGCGCGCGCGCGGTTCACGGCCTTGCACTCCTGCCGCTGTCCGAGTCCTCGAGCGGACGAGGGGGGACGCTGGTGGGTCTCGCGCTCGCGGCGCGCGATGGCACTTCCTGCTACCTGCCGCTCGCGCACGTGGGCGGCGCCAACTTCGATCCGAAACGTGTGGTCGAATGGCTCGCACCGGCGCTCGCCGATCCCACGGTCGAGAAAGTCGGGCACGACTTGAAGCGCGAACGACATCTGCTCGAGCGCTTCGGACTGGTCGCGACCGGGCGGGGCATGGACCTTCACATCGCCTCGTTCCTGTGCGACCCGTCGCGCGATCACTCGCTCGCCGCACTCGCGCGCGACGTGCTCGCAGTCGAACTGACACCGCTCGAGCCGCCGATGGTGCGAGGACGCGGTCGCGCGCCGCTCGCGAGCGCCAGCGTCGAGGACATGGCGCAGGCGGCGTGTCGCGCGGCCGCCGCGCTGTTCCCGCTCGCCGAGGCGTTGCGCGCTCAGCTCGACGCACGCGATCAGTGGGGACTGTGCCGCGACCTCGAGCACCCGCTGATCGACGTGCTGGTCGCGATGGAACGCGAAGGCATCGCGCTCGACGTCCCGGTGCTGGAGGTCATGTCGGCGAGCAGTGCGGCGGAACTGGCCGCGCTCGAACAGCGACTGCATCAGCTGGCCGGCGAGGCGGTGAATCTGAACAGCGGGCCGCAGCTCGCGCATCTGTTGTTCGAGGTGTTGAAGCTGCCGCCCGGCCGCCGCACCAAGACCGGGTTCTCGACCGACAGCGAGGTGCTCGAAGGGCTGGCCGCCGAGCACGAATTTCCGAGGCGGCTGCTCGAGTGGCGGGCGCTCGCCAAGCTCAAGTCGACCTATCTCGATGCGTTGCCGGCCGCCGTGGATCCGCGCGACGGCCGCGTGCACACCTCCTTCGAGCAGACCGGTGCCGCGACCGGGCGTCTGTCGTCGTACGACCCGAATCTGCAGAACATCCCGATGCGCACGCCGCAGGGTCGCGCGATCCGACGCGCGTTCGTTGCGGCGCCGGGCTGTGTGCTGATCGGCGCCGACTATTCGCAGATCGAGCTGCGCGTGATGGCGCATCTGTCCGGGGATCCGCAGCTCATCGAAGCCTTCGAGAGCGGCGAGGACATCCATGCCAGCACCGCGCGGCGCATCTTCAAGGTCGAGGGAGCCGTGGATCCCTCGCTGCGCGCACGCGCCAAGATCGTCAACTTCGGCGTGATGTACGGCATGGGTGCGCGAAGCCTCGCGCAGCAGATGGGCATTCCGCTCGAGGAGGCGAAGGAGTTCATCGACGGGTACTTTCGCGTGTATGCCGGAGTGCGTACCTACCTGAATCGAGTCGTGGCGGATGCGCGCGAAAGCGGCTACGTGCAGACGCTGCTCGGCCGCCGCCGCTATCTCCCTTCGTTGCGCAGCTCGAACGGACTCGATCGCTCGAATGCGGAACGCGCCGCCATCAATGCCCCGATCCAGGGTTCAGCCGCCGACCTGGTCAAGCTCGCCATGATCCGCGTCCACGACACGCTGGCGCGCCGCGGCAAGGGGGAGAAGCTGTTGCTGCAGGTCCACGACGAACTGGTATTCGAATGCCCGGCCGCGGCCGCCGCGACCACCGCCGAGCTGGTGCGGCGCGCGATGGAGGGATGCTTCCCGCTGCGCGTGCCGCTCACCGTCACGGTCGGCACCGGCGCAACCTGGTTCGACATCCACTGATGACACACGACTCGAGCGCGCCGGCATCGTCGCCACGCGAGCGTCGCGCGCCGAGCGACGACGGCGTGCTGCGCGTGGGGCTGATCGGTCGCGCCGGGAGCGGCAAGACGACGGTCGCGAACGCGTGGCGGGAGCGTGGTGCCGAGGTGCTCGAGGCCGACCGCATCGGTCATCAGGTGACCGATGGAGATCCCGAAGTGCGTGCGGCGCTGATCGCCGAGTACGACGCCGAGGTGTACCTCGCCGATGGGCGGCTCGATCGCGCGCGGGTCGCCGCGCGGGTGTTTCGAGATTCGGAGGCACTCGCGCGGCTCGATCACCTGGTGCATCCGCGAATCCTCGCGAAGTTGCGAGACTCACTCGCGGCGCGCGCCCGCAGCGGCGAGCGCGGCGTGGTGGTGATCGATGCGGCGTTGCTGCTGCGGTGGCGGTTCGAGCGCGAGTGCGACGTGGTCGTGGCGGTCGTGGCGCCGCAGGCGCGCCAGATCGAACGCCTGATCGCGGGGCGCGGCTGGACCGAGGCGCAGGCCCGCGAGCGGCTCGCGGCTCAGCTTCCGGACGAAGCTCTGGCGGCCGCCGCCGACGAGGTGATCGAAAACGATGGAACCCTCGAGCAGCTGGTCGCACACGCCCGGCGGGTGCTCGACTCCCTGGTCGCTCGACCCCGCGGAAGTGCGCCGGCCTAGCGCTTTGCATTCGACGTCTCATCTCCTAATGTGCCGCCTCCGCCGAAAACCCGAAAGGTCCCATGCTCACCACCGCCGAACTTCGAAAGCGCATCGACGTCACCCGCGAGAGCCTCGACAGCTTGCGGAGGTACCTTTGACATCGAGGGCTGCGTGCGAACGGTGGCGGCGCTCGAGTCGCGAATGGCCGAGCCGGGCTTCTGGGATCGCGCCGAAGAGGCACAGCGCACCGTCCAGGAGCTGAAGCGCGCCAAGGGCCCGATCGACCAGTTCGGAGCACGCGACGCGTCGCATCGCAATCTGGCCGAGTTGCTGGATCTGGCCGAGGCGGAGAGCGACGAGAGCATGTTGCGCGAGGTCGAGCAGGAGCTGACCCGGCTCGAAGCGCAGGTGGCCGACCTCGAAACCCGATCGCTGTTGTCGGGCCCTCACGACCGGCTCGGCGCGCTCATCACGATTCACCCCGGCGCGGGCGGCACCGAGTCGCAGGACTGGGCCGAGATGCTGCTGCGCATGTACCAGCGCTGGGCCGAGCGTCACGAGTACAAGTTGACGATGCTCGACTACCAGGCGGGCGACGAGGCAGGGATCAAGGACGCCACGCTCGAGATCGACGGCGAGTTCGCCTATGGCTACATCAAAGCCGAATCGGGAGTGCATCGGCTGGTGCGCATCTCGCCCTACGATGCGAACGCGCGGCGTCACACCTCGTTCTCGAGCGTGATGGTGCTGCCGATGATCGACGACACCATCAAACTCGACATCGCGCCGGGCGATCTTCGCATCGACACCATGCGCGCGGGTGGCGCCGGCGGCCAGCACGTCAACAAGACCGAGTCGGCGGTGCGCATCACCCACCTTCCGAGCGGGCTGGTGGTGCAATCGCAGGCCGAACGCAGCCAGCATCGCAACAAGGACGCGGCCATGAAGATCCTGATGGCGCGGCTGTTCGTGCTCAAGGAGGCCGAGGCGAAGGCGAAGACCAGTGCGATCGCGGGCCCCAAGAAGGACATCGATTTCGGCAGTCAGATCCGGTCGTACGTGCTGCAGCCCTACACCATGGCGAACGATCATCGCACCGAGTTGAAGATCCCCGATGTCCACGGAGTGCTCGACGGCAAGATCGACCCGTTCATCGACGCCTGGCTCAAGAGGAAGGACTCCGACGCATGATTCCGCGCCACATCTTCCGCGAGTACGACATTCGAGGACTCCACGCGACCGAGCTGAGCGATGAAACCGGCGAGGCGATCGGACGGGCGTTCGGCACCGTGGTGCGGCGAGAGGGCGGCCGGCGTGTTGCGCTCGGGCGCGACGTGCGCCCCAGCAGCGAGCGCCTCGGCGCCGCGGTGGAGCGTGGCTTCGCCGCCGCG
>JABFRW010000203.1 GCA_013140805.1 Candidatus Eisenbacteria bacterium | reverse complement strand
AAGTACGTCGCTTCGTACACGCTGCTGGCGGCGACCGAGGACGACGTCGACTACGGCCTCTACACCTTCGCGCTCAATCAGTCGGGCACCGGCACGCCGGGCGACCCGGCCTCGTTCTCGGTGCAGAACCTGACCTTCCTCTACAACGATCCGGCCACCGACGAGTACGACGCGCAGGTCATCGCGGCGCGCGCCAAGCCGCCAGTGATCGCCTCGACGCTCAACCCGTCGGTCGACTACGGCGAGTTCATCGCGCAGGACGTCTTCAATCGCGGCCTGAGTGACGGCCAGGAACGCCCGATCCGCGGCACCGATCCGATCGACTCGATCGCGGTCATCGTCGCGCGTCCGACGCGCCCCGGCGAGATGAACGACTTCTCGGCGAACGAGTACGAAAAGCGCGAGCTGCTCGGCTTCGCACCGGTGCAGTCGGACGGCTCGTTCCACATCCGGGTGCCCGCGAACACGCCGATCAGCTTCGCCACCATGGACGTGAACGGTCGCGGCTTCGTGGTCAAGCGCACCCACATCGCGGTGCGCAACGGCGAGGTGTTCGACAAGTGCGTCGGCTGTCACGAAGACCGTCACGCCGGCGGCCCGACGCCGACCAATCCGAATCCGATCGCGGCGCTGATGCCGGCGCATGACCTGAACATCGCTCCGGCACAGCGTCAGATCATCAACTACGAAACCACCATCGGTCCGATCGTCGCCGCCAAGTGTGCGTCGTGTCACACCCCGACGATTCCCGGCGTGGACTCGACGGCCGCCGGTCAGCTCAACCTGACCTCCGCGCCGGACACCGTGCGCATGAATCGCATCTTCCCGAAGGGCTACGTGAGCCTGTCCGGCGAAATGATGATGGGCAGCACGCGGCCGGCGGTGACGCGCCCCGGCTTCCCGCGCCAGTCGACGCTGATCGACTACGTGATGGGACTCGGCTCGCAGAGCGGCATCGGTCAACACCCCAGCGGCCCGAACGCGCTGACGGCGGCCGAGCGTCGCAAGTTCAATCTGTGGGTGCTGCTGGGCGCCCAGTACAAGTAGTCGAAGCTCACTCGAACCGACCATGGAGAACCACGTGAACGCGATCGCAACCAGGAGGATCAGTCGACGGGGGGCCGCACTGGCGGCCCTCGCGGCGATCCTGCTCGGGTTCGCTCCCGCTCCGGCACCCGCCGGAGCGCCGGTCGCGGCGCACACGGTCGCGTGGCGCGGCTCGACCGAGGCATTGCGGCGGCATCCACTGCGCGGCCTCGACGGTCGCACCGTCACGCTCGCGAGTCTGCAGGGCGAGGTGGTGGTGGTGAACTTCTGGGCGAGCTGGTGTCGGCCGTGCGCGCGCGAGCTTCCGGCGCTCGACGCACTGAATACCGAGCTGGCCGCGAGCGGCGGCCGCGTCATCGCGGTCTCGATCGACACGGACCTCGAGAACGCGCGCCGCTTCGCAACGGCGCACCACTTGAAGATGCCGCTCTATCACGACGGACCGAAGGGGCTCGCGCCTCGCATCGGCCTCGAAGCGATTCCATTCACCGTGGTGCTCGACCGCGATGGCGCGGTCCAGTTCGCCACGCGTGGTTCCGATGCCGGCGCGGTGCAGGCACTGGTGGCCGAGGCGCGACGCCTGGCCGTCTCGCGCCCGTACCTGTCGGCGACGCCCCAGGGAGGGACGCGATGAACCACCTGACGTTGCGGGGCCTGCGCCGTTTCGGCGTGGTCGCCGCGCTGTTCGCGCTGGTGATGCTCGGAACCGGCTGTGCCGCGGTCCAGCAGTACGAGCGCGAGCGACTCGCAGATCGAATCATGACGTTCGACGGAGACGCCAAACACGCGTCGCGAAGGACCAAGTCACTGGATGCCCGGGAAGGCTCGACAGGGGGCAACGGTGGCGCGG
The DNA here is from genome assembly GCA_013140805.1 of Candidatus Eisenbacteria bacterium. Classification (NCBI taxonomy): domain Bacteria; phylum Candidatus Eiseniibacteriota; species Candidatus Eiseniibacteriota bacterium. The sequence continues at coordinate 3,490 of JABFRW010000203.1, read as the reverse complement.
GCGGGGGCTGCGCGTGCAACTGAGCCCACGGCACACGACCGCGATGCTGATCGCATCGCTCGGACTCACGGTGGCGTCACCGGGATCGGCGGCGTCCATGATCGATGAGCAGACCACGGGGTTCCTCATGCAGCTGTTCTCGGATTCCGACAAGGTGACGGTGCGTTCCGCCATCGGCGAGTACAAGCTCGCGCTCGCCGGCGGCAGTGCACTCGACCTGCATTGGAACAACGAGCGCGTGGTGATTCCCGGCATCGAGGCCGCACCCGGCACCCAGGAGGCGACCGACGCGATCACCACCGCGAGTCGTCCGATCTCGGGCAATGCATTCCTCGACTTCGTCAAGATGCGCAACGAGTTCGAAGGTCGCTTGAACCGCGGCGCCACCGAGCTGGGTTACTACGTCTCGAGCGAGACCGACTACCTCGGCCAGCAGGTCAGCGGAAGCTGGAACCGCGACGTGATGGGCGACCTGCTCAATCTGTCGTTCGGTGGCAGCTACGGCTGGGACGCGATCGACCCGGTCGCCGACGACGACACCCAGTCGGCCGCCAACCACAAGAACACGCTGCACTGGAACGCGATCGCGACCCGCGTCGTGACCGCGACCACGCTGCTGCGCTTCGGCGTCGAGTACAACCTGGTGAACGGGTTGCAGCACAACCCCTATCGCAACGTCTACGCCGGCGGCACCAACGTGCCGGAACGGCACCCGGAAACGCGCCAGCGCCGCGATGCGTTCGTGAAGCTGCATCAGTACCTGCCGAATCAGTCGAGCCTCAAGTTCCACTATCGGCTCTACAACGACGACTGGGGCATCGGCTCGCACGAGGTCGGCACGGCACTGAGTCAGTACATCACCCACGGTCTGTTCACGAGCTACGAGTACCGCTACTACACCCAGACCGCCGCCGACTTCTACCGCGACGAATACGCGGCAGTGGACGGCATCGACGGTTTCCGATCCGGCGACTACCGCATGGCGCCGCTCGCCTCGCATCTGTTCGGCGTGGCGCTCGATCTGGACCTGAGCCAGCTCGCCGCGGGAACCGCGGTCCTGGGACGCAGTGGAGTGCAGTGCCGCTATGAGCGGTATTTCAACAGCAACAACTACTCGGCCAATTTCCTCACGACGCAGATCAACTACCGCTTCTAGCAGCAAAGGCAACATACGAGAGGAGCTGAACGTGCGACGACACACCTTGATGGTTCTCAGCTTGACGCTAGCCACGGCTCAGCCCCTGTGCGCGGGGACGTTCACGAAGTCGGCGATCGCTCCCGAACTGGGGCTCGACGCGCTGACGCGCGAAGTGGCGCGCGCTCAGGTGGGGCGCGACCTGTTCGCAAATCCCTACGCAACGGTGACGATCGGACACACCGACATCTACGACCGCTTCCCCTACCTCGAGTCCCGCCAGTTCCAGGTGGTCTCGGACCCGCGCTGGAACCGGCTGATCGTCGGTGAGCGCGGTCACGGATTGAGCGCCTTCGACGGGCGCGGCGGTGCGACGGGAGCCCTGCGCGAGCCGCGCGGCCTCGCGGTCGACGAGAACGACCGCGTCTACGTGGCCGACACCGGCAACGATCGCATCGTGGTGCTCCAGGCTTCGACCGAGCTCGACGCGATGACGCTGTCGCCGCTCTACGAGATCCGCGGGCTCAGCCGTCCGTTCGACGTCGCGGTGTCGGACGGCGGCACGCCGTTCCGTGCCGGCGACGACGTGCTGTACGTGACCGACACCGGTCGCAATCGCCTCGTCGCCTACGCGCTCGAAGCCGGCGCCCCGCGCCTGGTCGCCACACTCGGCGACCTCGGCAGCGGTCAGGATCGCTTTGCCGGACCGATGGCGATCACGGTCGGTCGTGCGAACAGCGGAAACACCGGCGACGTCTACGTGGCCGACGCGCACAATCGTCGGCTCGTGCATCTGCGCCACGAGGGTTCGAGCCTGCGCTGGGTCGGCGAGGCGCCGGTCGGCGCCGACGTCGTCACCTCGCTCGAGACCGATCAGTGGGGCAACCTCTACGCCTCGGCGCCGAACCAGGGCGTGGTGCGCAAGTTCAACGCCGAGCTGAGCGCGGTCGCCGAATTGCGGGACGGCCTGTCGCGTCCGCGCGCATTCCACGTTCCGTTCTCGACCGTGCGCGATCACCGCGACGGCCGTGTCGAGCGTGTCGGCGAGCCGACCGCGATCTCGATCGACGAATGGGCGTCGGGTGCCGGACTTCGCATGTGGAGCCTGGGCGTCGAGCTGAACGACCTGCGCGTCGACGGCGAGGGCGCTCCGGTTGCGCACTTCGCGCTGACCGATCATGCCAACGTCTCGTTCGAGATCGCCGACGCCGCGACTGGCCGCATGCTGGTGCGTCGCAATGCCGGCGCCATGGAGGCCGGCGTGCACACGCTCGCGCTGACGCCGGAGGACCTGCAGGCGGCGGGCGGCAACGGCCAGTTCGTGCTGCGCATGAGCGCGGCTTCGGGATACAGCGGAGGCGCCACGGCGAACGCACAGACGCCGCTGCAGCTCGACGGCGCCGCGTCGCTGCTGCCGATGCGCGCCTCGCTGCTCGGCAGCGCGCCGAACCCGGCCGCACCGGTGACCCGCATCGCCTTCCTGCTTCCTGCCAACGGTCGTGAACACGTGTCGTTGCGGATCTTCGATGCGCAGGGCCGTCGCGTGCGTGGCTTCGATCGCGGCTTCGTGGCGGGGCTCAATCAGATCGCGTGGGACGGCACCGACGAGGGCGGCCGTCCGGTCCGCGCCGGGGTCTACCTCTATCAGCTCCAGGTCGGCGGCGAGAAGTTCACGCAGCGACTGGTGCTGGTGCGGTAAGGGGGACGTCATGGAACGGCGGCATGCCACTCTGATCACGCGACGCACCGGTGCTCCGCTGGCCCTGCTGGCGATCGCCGGCCTGATGGCCGGCGGCTGCCTGGGCGAGCCCGAGGTCGAGGATCGCTGGACGCGCCTCGACATCGAGAGCGCGAGCGTGCAGCCGTTCCAGTCCCTGCCATCGGGATCGAGCACCTCGATCACGGTCGGCACCGCGATCACCTATCGACGCATCATCACCGGCTTCGCGGTCGCGGAGCTGCGTGGCAGCGCGACACTCAACGGCACCCAGGTCGAGCTGCATCCCGAAGGCGATCGCGTTCGCATGGCGGATGACGTCGATCGCGTGCTCGCGAACTCGGTCACACTGGGACGCGCGACGCGCGCGATCACCGGCTGGGACCATCTCATCCAGCGCATCGACTTCACCTTCGACGGCGTCGCCGCCGCAGCACTCGACACCAGCGGCACCACCGCCGGCCTGTTCCTGGTCGTCTACCTGGGACAGGGTGACGAAGTCGAACGCCAGGACGGCACCGACACCCTGATCGTCACGCCGTTTCCCTCCGTGCCCAACGAGTTGCTTCCGGTCGGCATGGAGCTGGCCGTCGGGCCCTAGCCATGCACGCGCACCGGGACGGATCTCGGTCGAGCAT
>JABFRW010000202.1 GCA_013140805.1 Candidatus Eisenbacteria bacterium | reverse complement strand
GGCTTGAGCAGGTAGTCGACCGCGTGGACCTCGAAGGCCTTGAGCGCGAATTCGTCGTAAGCGGTGCAGAAGATCACCACCGGGGACGGCTGGAGCAACTCGAGCACTTCGAAGCCGTCGAGCTTCGGCATCTGGACGTCGAGGAACACCAGATCGGGAGTGTGCTCGGCGATCGCCTTGACCGCCTCGAAGCCGTTCGCGCACTCGGCGACGATCGTGACCTCGGCGTGGGCGCCCAGGTACTCGCGCAGCAGCGAACGCGCCGGCGCTTCGTCGTCGACGATTGCGACCCGCAGCATTTCAGGGGTTGGCATGTCGGGTCTCCATGACTTCGCGGGCCGGCACCGCCAGCGTGACTCGGAATGTCGAACCGTTCGAACTGACGTCGAGCCGGGCGTGGCGACCCGAGAACACGCCGAGCCGCTGTCGCACGTTCTCGAGCCCCACCCCGGTGCCCCGGCGTGGTGGCGCATCCGGGTCGCGATCGTTCTCGACCGTGACGCGCAACATGTCGCCCTCGCGACGCGCCTCCACCCGCACCCGCCCGCCTTCGATTCGGTCCGCGACCCCGTGCTTGATCGCGTTCTCGACCAGTGGCTGCAGGAGCAGCGGTGGCACCAGGCAGCGTTCGGCAGCCGCGTCGCTGAAGCGTTCGAGCCGCAGGCGATCGCCGAACCGCACGTGCTCGATCTCGAGGTAGCGCTCGATCAGCGCCAGCTCGTCACCGAGCGGGACCGCCTCGCGCGAGCCGAGCGCGAGTGTACGGCGCAGGAAATCGCCGAGGCTCTCGCACATGCGACGCGCGTCCTCGGGGGCCGATCCGATCAGCGAATTGATGGAGTTGAGACTGTTGAACAGGAAGTGCGGATTGAGCTGCGCCCGCAGGGCGCGCACTTCGGCCTCGCGCGCGGCGACCTGTGCCGCGAGCGCACGGCGCTCCGATTCGCGCGACGACTCGATCGCGAGCCACAGGTAGTGCGCCCCCATCGAAGCCAGGTACAGCGGCACGGTGGGAATCAGCCACAGCGGGATGGTGCTCAACAGATCGCCGGAGGTCAGCTCGAGTCCGAAGTTGCTCGACACGAACACCGCCCAGCCGGTCCCGGCGCCGATCATCACCGCACTCGACTCGAGCGCGCCCGCGATCGTCTTCCAGATGATCTTCCAGGCCGGCGTGGCGCCGAGCGGCGCCGATCGGCACACCCACCACGCCGCCAAGCTCACGACGCCGAGCAGCATCGAGAGCGGGATCGCATAGAGCGCCGCCGCCGCGAACGGCATCGGCTGGATCCGCCAGCACGCGTAGGCCAGCAGCACCCCGACCAGAACGCACAGGGCGAGGAACCACAACACGCGCGAGCGGCGAAACAGAATCGGATGCATGACTCAGTTCTTCAGCTCGATGCCGCCCATCAGCACGAACCCGCGCAGGATCAGCGTCGGCCCGGACTCCGCGGACGCGACCTTCCGCGTGTCCTCGTAGCCGCCCATGATGGCGTTGACCTCGTGTACCACCTTCCAGTCGGTCGGGACCGTGACCGTCACGCCGCCCATCCACACGAACATATCGAGCACCGCGCCGTTCGGAATCGGTTCGCAACCCCGCAGGTCGATCTCCGAGCCGCCCATGATCGCGGTCACGTCGCCACCGCGGAACGCTCGCGACGTCGGCTTGCGGTCGATGCCGCTCCAGAACGCGAACACCGAGAGGCCGTCGCTCGCGTCGTCCGAAATCGGCCCTTCGGCACGCCGGCGGTAGCTCTGCAGCACCACCGAGATTCCGATCGCGACCAGTGCGAGCGGCCACATCTCCCAGATGCGCACGTGGAAGAAATCGAGCTGCCCCGCCAGCAACACGGTGCCGAAGAAGATGAACATGCCGCCGGCGATCGGCGTGCGCGGCGCGCCGACTCCGAAGAAGCGCGACAATCCGAACAGGATCAGCGCCGCCGGCCACCAGCGCACGTAAGTGTCGGCGTCGATCAGCCCGAGGTTGTCGAGCGTCCACAGCAGGCCGAGTGTGATCGCGACGAACGCGAACACCAGCCGGCCGTTCAATCCCGAAACCTGCTTCGCGTCACTCATGATGGACCTCCACCAGCGGAGCGCCCGCACGCAATGAGGCGACGGCTCCGAGCACCAGGGTCACCGCGCACAATCCCGACGGTACCAGCCACGCGAACGGCGCCAGCCGCAGCGCGGTGCGCGTCATCACTCCGATCGACTCCGCGATCACGTCGGGACGCGAAGCCGACAGCGTGATCAACAGCACCGTGTTCTGAATCACCAGCCACAGCGTGCAGGCCCCCAGCACGGCCCACCACACGCGCCGATTGATGCGGCGACGACGTGCCTCAGTCATTGGAAGTCTCACTTTCCGGGCGCTTGCGCATCAGCATCGCCTCGATGAGGGCGCCGATTCCGTAGATGACCAGCAGCAGCGGCCACGAGGAGTGGTAGGACATCCCCCACCAATCCAACATGTTCGCGAAGAACCACATTCCGAACAGCACCAGCGTGACCCCCGAACCGATGTCCTTGGGCTGCTTGGGTGTGGCGATCTGGATCAGCCCCGGGATCACCAACGCCAGCGGCCACAGGTTCCACAGCGCCGGCAGGTGAAACACGTCGTAGCGGTCGAGCATGAACACCGTCCCGATCGCGATCAGGAACAGTCCCCACCACAACTCGCGGGCGGGATTCGGCTCGGCTCGATGCTTCATGCGTTCCCTCCTCGGTTGGCCACTCGTTCGGCTCCACGGAGGACGTTACGGCGCTTCGCGATGCGGTTCCGCGCCTCAATCGGTGGACGGCGGTCGGTGAACGGTGAACGGTGGTAGACGGCGGTCATCGAGCACGCCGCGGCAGGCCGGCGAGAAAGAACGAGCCGGTCAGGACGATCGCGGCGAAGGCGAACCACTGAATGGCATAGCTCATGTGAATGCCCGGATCCGGAAGGGGTGGGCCGTCGCGCGCGGGCAGTGGAATCAGCGAATCCGCCGACTCGGTCAGGAGCAGGCGGGACATCGAAGTGCCGCGATGCGCGGCGATCGAATCGAGGTCGAGCTGTCGCGCCTGCCACACCTGCATCGCGTCGGTGCGCTCGAGGCGACGCAGCGGCAGCGCCCGGTGGCGCGGTGCCGAATCCGCGAAGCCACGCAACCGACGCAATCCCGGCTCCGCGTATTCCCCCGGGTCGGCGCTCGCCGCGTCCTCGGTCGGGATCCAGCCGCGATCGACGAGGATCTCGCGGCTGCCGACGCGAAACGGGGTCAGCAGCCGCACGCCCGGCACCTCGTTTCGCAGTCGCCCGGTCAGAATGACGTGCCAGTCGCCGTCGAACTCGCCGAGCAGCTCCACCACTCGACCCTGGAGCGCGCGATCGGGTGGCAGCGAATCACCCAGCGACAGCGCCGCGCCTGCGAGTGAGCGCTGAAGCGCGGCGCGCGCGATCGACTTCTCGCTCCAGCGTGACAGCTGCCAGACCCCGAGCCACACGCAACCGGAGGCGACGACGAGCGCGGCGGCGACGATCGGAAGCGCCCGGGACGCGCTCGCCACCTCAGACGGCCGGCTTGGGTGCCGGAGGCGGCAGGTCGCGAACGATCGGAACCGACTCGAAGCCGCACCGCTTGTGGGCACCATCGCAGAACGGCTTGTCGGCCGACTGGCCGCAACGGCACAGCGACACCCGGGTACGGCCGGCGAGACCGTAGACCTGCCCGTCCTGATCGGCGATTTCGAAGTCCCCTTCGATGCGGAGCGAGCCGTTGTTCATCACGGTGACACGAGTGGTCGGCATTCGAGTCCTTTGGCACGGGGCGAGGAGATGCGGCGACGAGCCCGCAATCTACTCTGCCGGGCCCCGACTCGAAACTCGCCGTGCCACTGCTCCGTAACAACGCCACGCGCGGAGCTCCGATCCGGACCGCCCCCGCGCGAGGAGGCTCATCGTGCTCGAATTGCTGGTGTTCGCAGCCGCACTGTTCGCGATCGTGCTGGTGATCGGGGTGCTGGGAACGATTCTCGGCGCCGTGCTGTGGCTCGTATTCCTGCCGTTTCAGCTGCTCGGCTGGGCATTCGAGCTGGCGGGCTGGGTGCTGGCGGCGCCGTTCGTGTTCCTGGCAGCGCTCATCGCCCTGGTCGTGTTGACCGGTGTGCTGTTCGCGTTCGCGCTGCCGCTGCTGCCGTTCCTGGCCGTCGGCCTGTTCGTGCTGTGGCTGGCGCGACGGGGTCGCGCAACGCCGCGAACCGCCTAGGGGTTAGGCGGTCGCGGTGACCGGAAGCGACTGAGGGGCGCCGTCGAGTTCGTGACCGGCGGCGGACACCCCGCGACTCGGACCGAACGCCATCTCCCACGCACCACGCACTCGCGCACGCAGGTCGACGTTGAACACTTCGCGGCGGCGCTGCACGGTCAGGTCGAATCGCTCGAGCGATTCGAAGCCACCGCGCTCGAGCAGGTGCGACGCCTGCTCGGCGGCCTCCGCGTCGGGCCGACCGGACATCACGGGGCGCAGCTGTTTCATCAGCGCATCGAGGTCCGCGAGCTCCTGTTCGCTCAGATCGCCCTCGACCGACACGGAGACGTCACGGGCCAGCGAGAACTCCCGGAACCGAAGCTTCGCGCTCGTCTCGCCGTCAGGACCGCTCGAACGCACGGCGAGGCGGCCGTAAGTGACCTGCTTCTCCTCGTGCATCGTGAGCGTGACGACATCGCCCTCGTCGGTGACCACGCGCAGTGAGGCGTCGGTGGTGCGACTCACGGTCCTGGCGCGCAGGTGGACGCGGGTTTCCGAGGGGGTCGTTTCTTCCCCATCCGGGGGAGCGACAACGATCGGGTCGTCGACGACGGTCGGCGCGCAGCGCGGTGCGCAGCCGCCGCGCGTCGAAACCTCACCGGTTCCCAGAGGCGCCGCCGCGGCGGGAGTCGCGGGAACCGGTGAGGACGGCTTCCGGAACAGCGTCATGGCCGAGAATCGGTAGCGCGAGTTCAGACTTTCAAACAGCGCACTGGTGTCCGCGAGACGCATGGAGGACCTCCCTGTTCACGGGCGACGGGTTCGACTGTGAGTCTCGGCGCCGGAACCCGGGAGTTGAGGCTCGGTGGTCGAATGCGAGGCCGGCATCGGAATTCAGGCCCCGCCGCTTGCGCGTGCGGACCCCTTCGCGCATCCTCCGCGGCTTCAAATCCACCGACTCCAACATGCGCCCTCCACGGCGCTTTCCGACGGGATGATCCATGGCTGTCGACACCTCGAAATCATTCATTTACGTCATGAAGGACCTGCGAAAGGTCGTGCCTCCCAAGCGCGAGATTCTCAAGGGCATCTGGCTCTCGTTCTATTACGGCGCCAAGATCGGCGTCCTGGGATTGAACGGCGCCGGCAAGAGCTCGCTGCTCAGGATCATGGCCGGCCTCGACCCCGATTTCATCGGCGAAGCGTTCCTCGGCAAGGGCTACTCGGTCGGCTTTCTGCAGCAGGAGCCGCAGCTCGATCCGAACAAGACGGTGCTCGAGAACGTTCAGGACGGAGTCGCGGACAAGATGAAGGTGGTGAATCGCTGGAACGAGATCAGCGCTCGATTCGCCGAGCCGATGAGCGACGACGAGATGGAGAAGCTGCTCGCCGACCAGGCGAAGGTGCAGGATCAGATGGACGCGATGAATCTCTGGGATCTGGACCGCCAGCTCGAGATCGCGATGGACGCCCTGCGCTGTCCGCCGCCCGACGCCGAAGTCACGCGCCTGTCCGGCGGTGAGAAGCGTCGCGTCGCGCTGTGCCGGTTGCTGCTGTCGCGCCCCGATCTGCTGCTGCTCGACGAGCCGACCAACCATCTCGACGCGGAATCGGTCGCATGGCTCGAGCGCTTCCTCAAGGAGTATTCGGGCACCATCGTGGCGGTGACGCACGATCGCTACTTCCTCGACAACGTGGCGGGCTGGATCCTCGAGCTGGATCGCGGCGCCGGCATTCCGTGGGAAGGAAACTACTCGAGCTGGCTCGATCAGAAGCGCACGCGGCTCGCGGCCGAGGAGAAGCAGGAATCCGCGCGGCAGAAGACGCTCGAGCGCGAACTCGAATGGGTACGACTCGCTCCGCGTGCGCGTCAGGCCAAGAGCAAGGCGCGACTCGCCGCCTACGAAAGGATGCTGAACGAGGACGGGCGCGAGAAGCTTGACGGCGTCGAGATCTACATTCCGCCGGGACCGCGACTCGGAAACGTGGTGATCGAAGCGCAGAGCCTGCGAAAGGGTTACGGCGACAATCTGCTGATCGAGGATCTCTCCTTCAAGCTGCCGCCTGCGGGCATCGTCGGCGTGATCGGTCCGAACGGAGCCGGCAAGACCACGCTGTTCCGCATGCTGGTCGGCGACGAGCAGCCGGATGCGGGTGCGCTCAAGATCGGCGAGACCGTGAAGGTCTCGTACGTCGATCAGTCGCGCGAATCGCTCGACGGCAGCAAGACGGTGTGGGAGGAACTCTCGGGCGGCCGCGATCTGCTGTTGCTCGGGAAGCGCGAGGTCAACTCACGCGCCTACTGCGCATGGTTCAACTTCCGCGGCTCGGATCAGCAGAAGATGGTGAAGGACCTCTCGGGCGGCGAGCGGAACCGCCTCCACCTGGCCAAGCTGCTGCAGAGCGGCGGCAACCTGCTGCTGCTCGACGAGCCGACCAACGACCTCGATATCGACACGCTGAGAGCACTCGAGGACGCGCTGCTCGACTTCGCGGGCTGCGCGGTCGTCATCTCGCACGATCGCTGGTTTCTCGATCGCATCGCCACCCATATCCTGGCGTTCGAGGGTGATTCTCAGGTGGTGTTCTTCGAAGGGAACTACCAGGACTACGAACAGAATCGTCACGACCGTTTTGGCACCGATGCGGATCAGCCGCATCGCATCAAGTACAAGAGGCTCGTGCATTCCTAGGGGAGGCCTGCGATGAAGAATCCTGCGGTGAAATGGGGTTTGATCCTCGGCGGTCTGGGCACGGCGTGGGCGGTGGTGATGATGTCCACCGGCTGGTCGACCGATCCGGTGATGGCGAATCTCGCGTGGGTCAATCTGCTCTTCACGATCATCGTGATGATTTCGGCGATGCGCGAAACCGCGGCGCAGGGCAAGAGCTACGGCGGACAGGTCGGCACCGGCTTCGTGGTGGCGCTGGTGTCCGGACTGGTCGGTGCGATCGCGTCCTACATCCTGACCGCGTTCGTGTTCCCGAACTTCCTGTCCGAGGTCCTGGCGATGCAGGAAGAGGCGATGCGCGCCAAGGGCACGCTCGAAGAGGCGCAGATCCAGCAGGCGATGGAAGGCATGGCGTTCATGTTCACCCCGCCCGTGAACGCGGCGGTGGGATTCATCTTCTCGGTCTGCATCGGCACGCTGATCGCGCTTCCGATCGCGGCGTTCGTGCGCGCAAAGAAGTAGCGTCGCTTGTTCGAGGCTCGCGGTAGCATCACGAGCGCTGCGATGCCGACCAGCGGCAGATTCGGATGGTCCGGCAACGCGAAGCCGGTGAAAAGACTGGTGAGCCACATCGAGACGAGCAGTAGGCAGACGATCCATCGCATCGGAACACCTCCCTGGCTCGCGAGCGGGCGGCCGGTCTCGGACCGACCCTTGCGAGTCTGGGGTCCGAGATCGCATCGCTCATGCCACTCCCGCCCGGAAGTTTCCAACTGACGGTCCTGCAGCCCGCTCGGGGGCCGCGGGGGCGCTCATCGGAGGGGCCGGGAACCGGGCAACCGGGGGATCCGGCGGCCAGGAACTACCCGGCCGGTTGACGCACACCGTCATCCATCGGCGCCCCCGTGTTCGAGCCAGCGCGCGCCTACTGAGAGCCGAACGCCGCGATCAGGCGCACCATATGGCGCGCATGCTTGAGGTACAGGTCGAGGCGAATGTTCTCGTTCGGAGCGTGCGCCCGGGTGTCTGGGTAGCCGAGTCCTGCCGTGGCGACCGGCAGGCCGAGGTCGTGCACGAACACGTGATTGGGCCCCGACCCGCCGATCATCGGCACGATCTGCATGGGCATGCCGTAGACCGGGGCCGCGGTCGAGACCACCAGACGCACGAACGGGTGCTCGGGATCGGTGCGGGCCGGCGCCTCTCCGCCCAGGAACTCGATCTTCACGTCGCCGAAGCCTTCGGCGTCGAGGTGCTTGCGCAAGCATTCGAGCACGCGCGCCGGGGTCTGCTCGGGCACCAGGCGAAAGTCGACCTTGGCACTCGCGCGCGCCGGCAGCACGGTCTTGGAGCCCGGACCCTGATAGCCCGAAGTGAGGCCGCAGATCGTGCAGGTCGGCTGGAACACTTCGGCCACGCGCAGATCGGTGCCACCGGTCAGTCCGTGCAGGAATGACGTCACCCCGAAGCGACGTCGGTACTCGTCGGCGACCTCGGGCAATGCCTGCATCGAGACGAGGTCCTGCGGCGTCGGCTGTCGCACGTCATCGTGGAATCCCGGAATGCGAATGCGCTCGTCGACGTCCTTGAGGCTCGCGAGCGCCCAGGTCAGACGCCACGCTGCGTTCGCGAGGATCGAGCCGCCCACGCCGGAGTGCACGTCGATGGCCGCGGTCGCGACCGAAAGCTCGACGTAGCAGATGCCGCGCAGTCCGCAGTACTGCATGGGGACCTCGCGGTGGTCGACCGAGCCGAACTCCCACACGCACGCATCGGCGGCCAGCAATTCGCGATGCGAACGCACGAAGCCGGGCAAGTTCGGACTGCTGACTTCCTCCTCACCCTCGACGATGAACGTGATGCCGCACGGCAGCTCGCCGCCGGCCGCCAGCAGCGCGTCGAGCGCCAGCAGGCGCGCGGTCAGGTGGCCCTTGTCGTCGCTGATGCCCCGGCCGAAGGCGAACTGCCCGCGGCGCGTGAGCGTGAAGGGCGGCGACTCCCACAGCTCGAGCGGTTCGGCCGGCTGCACGTCGTAGTGGTTGTAGAACAGCAGCCGGCGCGCGGTGCGGCCGTCGCGACGAGCGACAACGATCGGAGCTCCGGACGTGGCGTGGATCTCGGCCTCGAAGCCACGCTGTCGGAACATTCCGGCGACCTGCCCGGCACACGGTTCGAGTCCGAGCTTCTGGGCGGCGACGCTCGGCTGCGCCACCAGCCGCGCCAGCTCCTCGAGACTTCTTTCCATACCACTCTCGAGTTCGGCATCCACGCGGGCGAAATCGGTCATTCCAGCGTCCTTGCAAGGGGAGGTCGGCAGGCGAGTCGCGAAGTCTCGGGCACCGCACAGCGATGGTCAACCGCCGGCGTTTCATGTCGACATGCGAACGCGCGGCACGAGGCCCTAGACTGCGCGCCATGTCGAAACGCTTCGACCCGCACGCCTATCGCGAGCCGCGTCCGGCCGCGACCCTGATCCGCATGCTCGAACCCGTCGGCCGGTTCGCGCTTCGAAACGGTCTGCGCGTCCGCGCGGTGGATCTGCCGGCCGCCGATCGGGCTCGGCTCGTCGCCGCCGTCCACCCGGGGACCGCGGCATTCCTGGCGCCACTGCACCCCGAGTTCCTCACCGACTGGCTGATCGACAAGGAGATCGCGGCGCGCGTCTCGCCGCTGATGGCGCACTGGGCGTCGTACGAGATCGTCAACGGCCACCCGCTCTCCCAGCGATTCTGGCTCGCGAACAATCTGATCGCGAACGTGCCGGGCGGCGAAGGTCGCGAATACTCGATTCGCTGGGCCCTCGCCGGCCACGGCGTGCTGCTTCATCCGGAGGGCACCGCCACCTGGCACGGGCACTTCGTGGGCGAGGTGTTGCCGGGAGCGGTTTCGATGGCGCTCGAAACCGCACGGCGCGCGCGCGCCGCCGGCGATGCGCGCCCGGTCTTCGTGGTGCCGCTGGTGTGGGCGCTGATCTTCAAGCGCCGCGCGACCGCAGGCCTCGAGCGTGAGTCGAGCCACCTCGAGCGCGCG
>JABFRW010000201.1 GCA_013140805.1 Candidatus Eisenbacteria bacterium | reverse complement strand
CATCGCTTCCTCCTTCGTTGACGTCTTCCAGGACATCGACGAGGAGAGCCGACGCGGCCCGCCGTTGCAACTCCCGGCGGCCGCTCATGCAGGAAATATGAATTTACAGAAGCGACGTTACGCTAACGCAAACCACGTCGCCCGGACGAGGCGTGGGATGCGACCGCAACCGCGCGACTAGAACGCGGATGCGTTCCTGACGCTCGAACTCCTGCTGATGACCAGGAGACGGCGCCATCGATTCACGCTGTCGAAGGAGCGCATCCAGCTCATCTATCTCCTGGGCCGGAAAAGGGCGGTAGCCGAGCGCGTCGACGGCAGCCATGACTAGTTGTTGCCCCTCCGTCTGAGCCAGTTTCTGGGCAGTCGCCTCGGCGACCGCCTCGGGGGGCATGGCCCTCGCGTCCAGATGACCGAGGGTTGGCGGAAGGCCGGGAGTGTCCGAGTCATCAAAGCGGACTGGCAGCAGGAAGGGACCCGGTTGGTTCAGGGCCGCAGCCAGGGCGCTGCGGAACTCATGTCTTGTCCACACTTTGGATACATACTCACGCGAGATAAAGACAATGACGAAACGACTCTCTAGCCGATAAACATGGTCGAGATAAGACGGTAGGTCCTGTCCCCAGAGCTCGACGGTTTCGAGGTCGGCCAAGAAGTGATCCACTCCGAGCTCTGAAAGTCGCCTTGAGACGGCCGTCACATACGGGCGCTGTTCGCCCGCGAAGGACAATGCGACTCGGCGCTGCGTGCTCATGGCGCGGCCCTCGTCTGAAGAGGCACATCAAGCTCGCCAAAGGACAGGTTCGACTGCTGACCTTGGAGACAACACCGTCCGAGGCGTGGCGTCAAAGGGCCGGCGAATGGTGATGACGGGCGGTGCGAAGCGTCCGCTCCGAGAGTTGGGTGGAGCGGCTTGCCGAACGTCCCCTCGAACAGCACACACTGTGTCCTGTTGGACTCCCGCACGCGGAGGTCTTCCTGTCTGCCACGACTCGTGAGCAATCAGGGCTATTCACGCCATCGTGAGGACCCGAGGTCTTGACTGCGCGTGCCACCTTGCTAGGCTAACGGTCTTGGGGCGAACTTGTCGACGAGCACTCCCGCGCTTCCGTTGCGCAGCCACCACTGGCCTCGCCGACGTGCCCCTGGCACCACAACTAATCCATTGCTAAGTCAGTCTCACGGATGAGCAAGATTCTCTGCATCGTCAACAATAAGGGCGGAGTCGGCAAGACCCATACGGTGTTTCACCTCGCCGGGGCACTCTCAGACGTCGGGCTGCGCGTCCTCGTTGTCGACCTTGATGCCCAGGTGAACCTCACCCGGCTGTTCCTCAAGCAGCTCAACCGCCCAACGATCTACGACGTTCTCGTTGACCAGATCGAACTCGCGCGCGCGGTTCAGCTGACGGCGACGAAGAACGTCGACGTCGCGCCGGCGGATTCGCGAATGAACCGGCTGGGCTATGCCCTTCAGGACGAACAAGACCAACACATCCGCCTGGACACCGCGATTCGCGAGCGGCAACAGCAACCCAACCCCTACGACGTAGTGCTGCTGGATTGCCCGCCGAACCTCGACATTCACACGACAAACGCGCTGTGCGCTGCGGACAGCGTCGTGATTCCGATGGAAGCCGACCAGTTTTCCGTGGACGGCCTGCAACAACTGCTCGCACTCATCGGGCAGATGCAGCAGGTCAATCGACGTCTCGTTGTCGAGGGCGTGCTGATCAGCCTGTACAACTCGCGGCGCTCGATCGAGCAGACAATCGCCACGACGCTTCGCATGTCGGCAGGCATTCCCGTGCTGGACGTCTACATCAAGAACAGCGCGCGATACCGCGAGTCGATCACCGCCCGCCAGCCCATCACGCACTACAAGCCAGGTAGCGAGCAAGCTGCGGCCTTCGAAAGGCTTGCTGGGCACCTCACCCACGATGCCTCCAGGGCCGCAGGACAGCCCCAGGAAGCGCCAATCGCCTATGCCCGGCACGACTGACACCTCCGCAACACCACGCCGAAAGAAGCCTAGCGTGCTGGACCTCGCCGTTCAGGGCGTGCAGGGAACGCTGGCGCGCCCCACCGAGTTGCCCGCCGTCGAGCTATCCGTCATCGAACGCGACGGCGTTCGCTCGAAGCTCCGGCTTGATCGCAGTACGGGAACGCTACCACTCAAGTACGTCAAGCCCGACCCCAACCAGCCCCGCCAAGTGGACACCCACGCGCCAGACTTTGCGGACCTAGTCTCGAGCATCCGCGAGCACGGGGTGATCCAGCCGATTACAGTGCGCTACGTCGAAGGCGATGACTACTTCAAGATTGTCGCCGGCGAGCGACGCTACCGAGCCGCCTCTGCGGCTGGCCTGTCCGAGATCCCCGCCGTCGTCAAAGACCTCGACGACACGAATGCGGCAATCCAGCAGATTGAGGAGAACCTGCATCGCACGAACCTCAACCCGCTCGACGAGGCCGCAGCCATTCGGCGCCTGATGAGTGCCAAGGACTACACGCAGCGGCAGGTCGCTTCGAAGATCCACAAGCCCGAGTCCTACGTCTCGCAACTGTTGGCGGTCGAGGAGCGCCTCACCCGGCATGAAAAAGCCGCGATCGTCAAACTTCGTCCAGACGAAGCGCCAGGAAGGACGCTGATCTATGCGGCGTTGCGGGCGCCCGACCCTGAAACTCGCCAAGCCCTCCTGTTCGGGAAGGTGTCCGGCAAGACGATCACCGTGGCCCAGGCGCGGGCGACCCTGGCCGAGAAGAAGCGCCGCGCTGGCGGCCGCCCTAGGGCCGCAGTCGTGCAAATCAGTGTCGAGGACATCGGCGCCGTCGTCACAATCCGCTTTGCTAAGCGGACGCGCGTCGCTGATGACGACGTGGCCTACGCGCTTGAAGCGGCGCGTGCCACCTTTAGGCGGCACGAACGAGGATAGCGATGGACCACACAGCAGGACGCTCGACTGCAAGGTTGCGCGAGTGACGTGCCGTGAAGCTCATCTCCTAACCGCACACAAATGTCGGACTCTCCTTCCCGCTCGCCCGAGGACCAACACCGCAAGGAACTCGAGGCCTTTCTCGCAAGCCTCTCAGCTGACGAGCGTCGCCAGCGAATCGTCCTCGAACCCGCGTTTCGTGACGCCTACAACGAGATCACCCAAGCCCACCAGGTTGTCCAGGCGCCCAAGTATTTTTGGGACCACTGGGTGCCCGTCCTCGGTCCCGTGGCATCGACCCTGTACATGCGCCTTCGTCAGCACTGCTTCTACAACCCCCGAACCGGCGAACGGCGCGACTTCTGCTGGCCGAAACAAGAAACCCTCGCCCGTGAGGTCGGGATCCGAGACCGTGAGTCTCTCCGGTCGGGGCTCGTTGCCCTCGAGCTTCACGGATTCATTAGGCGCGAAGCGCAGTATGTTCGGGACAGGGCGACCGGGCGCCCTCGCCGCGCGTCCGACAAGTACCAGGTGTTCTTCGAAATCCCCCTGCGCGACGAGGACGCGGTCACACTCTTGGTAGATCAGGCATCCAAACAGACAACCCTCAAGACGCAGGGCCAGCCCTATGCGGCGGTGAAACCGCCGCATAGGGACTCGGCTGTGGAAGACCAGCCCTATGACGCGGGAAAACCGCTCCATCAAGCTGGCGGGAAAACCGCCAGCAAGAACAAGTACCTTGAAGAAGTACCTAACGAACGTAACGTTTCGCTAGAAGTACCCGTGTCGGCTGGGCCCGGAGGGCTCAACCCGCTAGGGCACATGCTGCGAGCACGAGAGCGCCGATCAACGCCGACGACCAAACATCTCCAAGATGTGCTCCCCCAGATCACCACGAGCCGCGAGAAACGCGACGAGCTTCTGCACATCGAGGCATTGGCCGGAGACATGCTCGATCTGCTCGGGGATTCGCACTCTCGACCCTTTTATCGCCACGTCGCCCGCACCTTCTTGGAAGCTGGGCTCGAGCGACTCGTGCGTCAGGCGTTGTCGGAGATCAAGGACAGCGACCGCGGGGGAACATTGCGGAACAAGGCCGCTGTCTTCACTGCACGCGTCAAAGAACTAGCCGGAGCATACGGGGTCGACCTTCGCCGCACAGCGTAGAGCGGTCTGACTGACACCGCCCCTTGAAGGGGTGGCGTTGCCGACAGGAAGACAAGCCCTGCCGGCGGCACCGCCCTTTGAAAGGAGGCGGCTCATGGCCGACGTGTTCGGTGACGCGCGGTGGCACCCGATCCTGTGGGTCGTCTCCATGCTCTCGTTCCCAATCGACCGCTACAATCAGCTCGGCGTCACTTGCTGCCCGAACCCAAAGCACGAAGGGCAGCCTCGGATGACGTGCCTGATCTTCCCGAGGAAGAACCGCTGGCGATGCACGAAGTGTCACGCCTGGGGCGACCCGATCGACTTCGTGAGCCTGGTGCTCTACCGAAACAAGCTCGAGAGCGCCCGCTGGATCATCCGCAACTGCCGGTTGCTTCCTGAATGGGAGCGGTTCGAGCAGGAGTACCGCGGACTGCCCGCGAAGAAGCCCGTCCCCGCTTCCAAGTGAAGCGGGGTTTTCTTAAGCGGTCTTCTTGACGACCTTGAGCTTCGGCCGTGGGAGCGCAATCGTTTTCGAAACGATCTTCCCGTCGAAGCGGAACATGGACGCGGTGACGTATTCAGGATCGAGGTCGCAGGAGATCCAGCGCCGACCATCGGCCTCACACACCTGGCCGGTCATGTTCGAGCCCCCGAACGGATCGAGCACCAGATCGCCCGGATCCGTGAGCATCTTCACGAAGAAGTCAGGCAGTCCCGCGGGGTACCGCGCCGGATGTGCCTTGATGCCGCACTCCTTACACCGTCGTTGGTAAAGCGTGTTGCTCTCCGTGTTCGGAATGGCCAGGAGGTTGGACGGGATCGCGCCGCCGTTGTCCTTCGAAAAGTTATCGGAGATATCGTGGCCAGAAGGACGCAGGCCCTTGTTGTAGCCATTCTTGAGGAGGGCCTTCATCGACTCGCTGTACGGCGTCAGCACCTTGCGGTTCGTCGCCTTCGGCTTCGTGGTCTTCGAGAACCACCAGACCATGTTGACAGCGTCCTTCACGCGGATTCGCCGGACCGTCACCCACTCAGCCGGGCTGGGCAGCTTGGCCGGGTTAAACCAGAAGAACTCCTGTGCCAGAAAGAAGCCGTGGCGCACGAGCTGGACCGCGAGGTCGTAATGGTAGACCGAGCGTGTGGGCTCACCCTTGTTCCAAGTCCCGCCAATGTCGAGTACGAAGCTCCCGGTGGGCTTCAGGATACGCTGGATCTCTTTCGCGAACGGCGTGAACCAGGCGATGTACTCGTGGTCGGGGACGTTTCCGTAGTCCTTCTGACGCAGGAGCGCGAACGGCGGCGAGGTCATCACCAGATCGACGCTCTCGTCGGGAAGCGTCTCCATCAGGCCGCGGGAGTCCGCGATGTACGCCTTGCCGAGCTTGGTCGTGTATGCCGCGTCCTGCTTGATCCTTGGGAATGCCGTCACGACTCGTCCTCAATCCGTTTGAGGGTTGCGGCCAGCTTCGCCGTCCGGTGCAAGATCTCGAAGATTGTTGCGGGGTTCTCGGCGATCGCCTTGATGTCTCGTTCGTCCATGAGGACCACGGTCAAGTTGGTGCGCTTCATGACACTCTTCGCGTGCTCGATGGCGTCAGCGGAGAACCGCCCGGTCGAGACGACAACCACCACGTTCGCGTCCATCTGGACGGCGAGCCCAACCTCTTTCGCGACATCGTCCAGGCGCACTGAGCTCGTGTTCTTACACTGAATGTTCCAACGCAGGAAGACGGGCTTGTGACTCTCGACCAAGAGGTCGACCTCGGCGCCGCCGGTGGTCGTCCCCCGGAGCCGCCACGCACGATACTCCAAGCCGGCGACGAAGGAGAGCTTCGCCGCGAGAGCCTCCAGGGCCTTCCCCTTGACGTTCTTGTTCTCGCTCTTCAGGTCGCGCAGGACGTCGGCCCAAGGCGCGCGAACGAAGGAGCGATACTCGATGCCGGCGGATGCTTCGACGGCGTCGAGCAGAGGCTCGAAGACGTCGATCTTGAGTTTCTCCGTCGGGCGAACAATCGACGGCTTCGCCCCTCGCCCTCCGGTCGTCTTCTGATAGGTCAACAGCCCTCGCTCCTTCAGGGGCTCGAGGACGGCACCAGGCAGACCCGTGTCGGGAAACCGGACGCCAAAGGTCTCCGTCGCGAACTTGGCGACCTCGTTCGAGCGGATTTCCGTGACGTTCATCCGGGCGAGCGCCCGGGCGTAGGCCTTCTGCTCGCTTGTCAGCCCGTCCAATGCTTCGATCTCTTGCGTCGAGGATCCGAGGAGTTCGGCCTTGCGTGCCTCGACGACCCGATGTGGCTCGGGAGTCACCACCCCGCATTTCTCGAGCCACTGCCTGACACGCGTCGCCGCCATGTTGTTTTTTGGAATGTGCAGGCCGCGCCTCACCAGTTCCTCGCGGACCGCATCCATCTTGACGGCGATGCCAGATGCGTCGAGGTCCTCGACGACGTTCAGTACGGCCATGCCCCCCCTCACCTTCAGTAGCACGTGGCGGCCCATCTCGGCATACAGGGCATCGGGGTTGTCGCGCAGAGCCATGAGCCGCTTGCCGGCGTCAGTCAGGTGGAACCGCTCGTGCAGCTTGCTGCCCTTGTCGTTCGGCCCCGAACCATCAGCGATGATCCCGTAGGCCAACAAGGACAGACGCACGTTCTTGGCCACGACCGCCTTGGGGAACCATTTCGCTTGGACGGCCCTCAGGAGGGCGCCGCTATTGCCCGCGGTCGATTCCAACACATTGAGGACGTCCACAAGATCCACCTGAGACGGGGAAAACTCGGAACTGAATGCGATGTCGCTCTTTGCCACGGCCTACCACCTCCACGGTGGAGTGCTGCTGCACGCAGGAACCGCCCAGGTGGCGATTTGCTCGGGAAACTAACAGGTGTCGGCTGGCCGACACGAGCGTCGATTCCGCGACGCTGTGGCTACCCATTCGGCTGCGGCTTGAACGTCCATGAATGGTGGCGAGCGTCTACTTCTGGACCGCTCAGCGCAACGCCCCGCAGGACACTAATTCCACGGGGCGTAGCGGTAGCCTTCCCAGGGCTCCCGAGGCAATCTTGCGAGCTGCGTCACGCGGCGACGGCACCCCCTTCGCGAACAGCGGCCGTGAAGGCGTGGATCCGCCGAAGCAGCGTGAACCGCGACAAGCCGAGCGCCTTCGCGACGCCAGCGGCGGGCACGCCGTCGCAGTAGATGCGCCGCAGCGCGATGCCCACGACGCCCGGCGCGCGGTCGAACACGGTCCGCAGGTCGCACCGCTGCTCGATCTCGCGTTCCGCACAGTGGTCGCAGAAGTCGGCGCCCTGCCCGAGGTGCTGCTCGAGCGACAGGACGGCCCGCTGCTGCTGTTCGGCATCGCCGGCCGTGGGGCGCGTGCGCCACCCCGGCGGGCAGTAGCTCGCGGCGACACGCTTCACCGCGTCGCGCACGACGAGGCGCAGGAAGACGCGCGCCGGCGCACGGGACGGGTCGAAGACCGCGCCGCGTTCGAGCAGGATGAGGTGGGCTTCGCTGACGACTTCGTCTCGCACATCCTGAGGCAGGAACCAGGCGTGATGCGCGGCGAGGCGGGTGAGAACGTCGTGGGCCTCGGCCGGAAACCGTTCGCGGGCGTCGAGGTCACCACGGAGGTAAGCGACCAAAAGGTCGCACAGCCCTGCACGGGCCGACCCTGCACGGGTCGAGGGCATGGACATGGGTGCGGCTCTCCCTTGCGCTTGCAGCAGGCCAACGCCGCCATCAACTGGCGACGTCTCGTTATGCCGCTGCAGCGCCCGGGGGCCTAGGCGGCACGTTGGCCGCACCTGCACCGGCTGTTCAGGTCGTGAAGAGTACATCTCCGGCCGGTCGCCCGACAACTGGCAACCGGCCGGCACTGATTACGCGGTCGCCGGGGCCTCGTCGTCCTCGAGCGACTCCTCGATTTCGTCTTGATCCTGGAGCGCCTGCTCCAGCACCTTCAGCGAGTTCCGCAGGAACGGCGACCAGATTCCCACGCGCTGAGCCTCGTAGAGCATCTTGGTGTGGTCATGCTCCGCGGTGAGCTCCGCGCGGCCGAGCATCAACAGCAGAACATCCATGCCGTACTTCAGCCTGGCGCCCTGCCCCGAGACCAGGGTGGCGGAATAGAGGGTCTCGAAGAACGGGTGCTGCCGGTTCACCTTGACCAGCACCTGCCCCGCCGGCGTCCACTCCGGCACATAGAACGGCGCGTTCGGGTCATCGAAGTAGTCGATGAGGTAAGGCCGGAATTTGGCCTGCTTCTCGAGGGCCTTCTTGACCTCCTCGATCGTCTCCCCCGTCACCTTCGACTGCCGCTCGGCCTCGGCATCGAACTTTCGCCGAAGCGTCGGGCGCTCGGTCTCGGGTGCCTTCGGGACGGTGCCCTGCACCATGTCAGCGGTGGCAGCTGCCTTCTCCGCCGGCGAAGCCTCCTGGCTCGGTTCGGCTGTCACCTTGTTGCGCTCGTCCTTCAGCCGACGGCGCTCGACCGGGTGCCAGCGGTATTCCTTGCTGAAGACCATGTCGACCTCCTCGGCCGACAGGATCTTCCAGAAGTCCTCCAGAGGACGGACGCTTTGCTTGTCGTTCGTAATGCCGAACGCCTCGTCGAGCGAAGGCTGGAAACGCACCTCGCAGCCGACGTTGTAAATGTAGCCCTGCAGCAACGGCCAGTTGCCCATACCGTTGCTCTTGTCACGCTGCGAACGCGGCAGGTTCGTGATGGTGTCGATCTCGCGGTTCGCACGGACGAAGGAGATCCCGGGACGGCTCTTCTTGATCTCCATTCGCTTCTTCGCGTCGTCACCGAACTCGTTCTTGCCTTCGACCAGCCCGATCGGGAAGTGCGCGATGCGGACTTCAATCACGCCGGCCGCGATGATGTTCTCGTCCTTCAAGAGGTCCTCGTCGGGCTGAACCCGCTCGAGATGCCCCGTTTCGCTGCCATTGCGCACCAACTTGACGGCGATGGCCCAGTCGCGAGCCAGCGTCGCGCCACCGTCCTCGGGCTTCGCGTAGAGCCGCGCCTTCGGGTCGAGGAAGAGCGGATCGACCTTCTCGACGGTCAGGCCGTCCACTTCGAGCTCGAAGTTGTCGAGCAGGTACCGGTACACGACACCGAAGTCGTCGACCAGGTGCTCCTTGAGGAGCGCTCCGCTGCGCCGGGTGAGACGATCCGGCTCCACCCACACGACCACCGTTCCGTGGTCGAAATTGAAGCCGGACTTCTCCAGGTGCCGCTGCACAAACCTCGGCAGGGGCTTCTCCACCGCCTCGGGGATGTCCACCCGACCGTGGTGCTGCACCTCGTTGACGTCCAGGTACGTCATGTAGATCGCGGGATCGTCCTCGGTCTTGGTGTACACCTCGACGCGCTTGGTCTGATTGATCGAGGAGTTCGGCAATCCGAATCCGAACTTCCCGATGAAACTCGCCTCGTCGAAGTGAGTGCCGCCCCCCAGGCAAAGGGCGCAACGCGCCATCTGGGGCAGCATGCCCGCTCCGTCGTCGATGAACGCGATCGCGGTGACCGACTCCGTACGGCCGTGGACCTTCGATGCGGCGGCGCGCTCGAAGACGACGTGGACCTTCTTCGCGCCGGCCTCGATCGAGTTGTCGACGATCTCGCGCGCCGCGGCTGCCGTGTTGCGGTAGCCGTTGCGGCGCTGGGAGTCCATCGCGTGCTTCGGGTTGAACAGCGGGAACGTGAACTCGGGTCCCAGCTCGTCCAGGTACTTCTGCTGGCGCTGGATCTCGGTAAGCAAACGGTCTTCCATGGCGCTTCTCCTTGCGTTGGCCGCACGTAGGCGGCAGTGAGTTCGCCGCCCTTCAGCTTCGGGGCGGACACAGCATGGTGGACAGGTTCCGCACGGAATGTGCGGGAGGAATCCCGGCGTGTCGACGGTGGCGTCGAGAATCGACGCGTGGCTACCGTTTGGCTACCGCCTGAGGGTCCACGAGGGGCCGTGGTGGTCCACCCCTGTCCCTGAAAGAGCGGGGCCCCGAAGGTGGTCAATCCTTCAGGGCCGCAACGATTTCCTTGTGGCGGTTCATGTTCCGGGGCACCAAGTCCAGATCAGCCTGGGGCGATTAGGAAACCGCTGCTCTATCCGTCTGAGCTACGGGGCCGTGACGCAACAGTTAGCACGACCCGAGAGCGTGCGAAAGCCAGGAAGCTCACGGTCCAGTAGACCACGCCGTCCGACCGCTCCGGCACCTCTCCGCCGCTGCTCTTGCAGGACTCAGCTGATTCGGCGCAAGACGGGGTGAGAGCCCTGATGTGGCCCGATCGCCAGCATCGACGCGAGGAGCCTGCCAGGGGCATGGCCGCGCGCGAGCCCCTATCCCAGGTCCGCGACTTCGCAGTAGACCTTGATGGCATTCTTGCCATGAGTGAGCGTGTCGAGCAACTGCTGCCAGTGCTCGAGACCCTTCACCGGGTGCGTCATCAGTTTCGCGAGCCACCCGGGGAACTGCGCCTCGCACTGCGCGAGGTCCTTTACGCCGAGCTCGAAGTACTCCCGGTTCGCGTTCACGGTCCCGACCATTACCTTGTTGCCGAGCACGAACTCGAGATTGATCCGGTCGGCCGGCACTTCGACCTTGCGGTCGCCGCCGGTGACGCTCGACAGCACCAGCACGCCGTTCTTGCCCAGAGCCTGCATCGACTCGAACACGATCGGCGAGAAGCCGGTCGCTTCGAACATCAGGTCGAACGGGCCGAACTGCTTCGCGCCCTCGATCACCGGCACGTCGACGGTGCTCAGGTAGCGGGCGCCGAGGGCTTCGAGCAGGTCCGAGTTGAGGTTCGGGCGCGGCGTGCGGCCGAACACGGTCACGTCGAGGCCGCGCAGCCGCAGCGCCATCGTCGCGAGCAGGCCGATCGTGCCGGCGCCGAGCACTGCCGCCTTCTTCGGCTTCCACACCCGCAGGCGGCGCTGAATCTCGAACGCCTGGGCAATGCCCTTCTCGACGACGGTGGTCGGCTCGAGCAGCACGCCGACCTGCTTGAGGCCCATCGGGATCTTCACGATGAACTCGGCGTCATCGACGTAGTACTCGGCGAGATAGCCGTGACGCAGGTTGATGCCGCGCTCGTAGTAAGTGTCGTCGGTGGTCATGTCGTTGGTGCCGATGACGTCGTAGATCGAGTGCCCGGGCCGCCGCACGGTGGCGACCACGTAGTCGCCGGCCACCAGCTCCGTGACGTTCGCGCCGACCGCTTGTACCCGGCCAAAGCCCTCGTGCCCGATGATCAGGTAGTCGTCGCCGGGAGGTGCTGCCCCGTATTCGGCGGCGTTGATCTCCTTGTCGGTGCCGTCGACACCGACTCGCAGCACGCGCACCAGCACGCCGCGGCCGCCCGGGATCTGGTCGAGCGACGGCTTCGGCACTTCGCGCAGATGCATCGAGCCGGGCTTCCCGGGAATCACGGCGATCGCCTTCATCGTGCCGGTCTTCGTGGCGTTCATGGTCTCGGCGTTCTCCATCGTGAGCGGCTTCATTCCTGCACCACCTCCATGGCGTGACCATCGGGGTCGCGCACGATCAGGGCCTTCGAGAATCCCAGCGAGCGATCCGGAAGCTGCACGGCGCTGCCCGACACCATCGGTGAGCGCGCCGCGCGCAGCGCCTTCGCGGCGGCGTCGAGGTCGCGTGTCTTCAGCGTGGTCTGCCAGTGGATGAGGTCGTTGGCGTGCTCGTCGGCTGGGTACGGGCGGCCGTCACCGGGCGCAAGGTACTCCAGGAGCTCGATCGACGGCCCGGCGCCGGCGGTGAGCGACGTGATGCGCAGGTGCGCGCCGTACACGTTGTTGAGCCGCTCCTGCTCGACACCCCAGTTCTCGGCGCCACCCGCGACCTTCATGCCGAGCAGGTCACGGTAGAAGGCGAGACTCAGGTCGGTGTCGTGAACCACAATCGCGGTGTGATCGATTCCGAGGAACATGCGGTCCTTGCGATGCCACCGCTGGGCGCCCTTGCCGGCCGGGAAGTGCAGGATCTCGAGGGCGTGGCCATCGGGGTCGCGGAAGTAGAAGGCCGAGATCCCGCCGGCGTTCGGGTTCCAGGCCGGGAGCGTCTGCGGAGCCGTCGAGGCGTGCTCGACCTTGAACTCGCGGAGGCGCCGGTAGGCCGCGTCCATGTCGCTGACGATGATCGCGACGTGCTGGAACCAGCGGTCGTTCGAGCGCTGCGTCTCCGGCCGGCCGAGCCCGCGTGGTGCGAGGTACTCGGTCAGCTGGATCTGCTCGTCGCCGAGCGCCAGGGTCGCCTGCCGCACGTGCGCGCCGAACACACCCTGCAGGTGCTCGTAGCCCTCGCCCATCGTCTCGGTCTCGGCGACCTTCCGGAACGTGAGCACCTCGGTGAAGAACTTCACCGAGCGATCGAGGTCGGACACCGTGATCTCGATCGGGCCGACGCCCTGGACGAGCGGGACCTCGGCGGCCCGGGCCGCGAACGCGAACAACAGCGCGAACAGCGCGCTCGCGAGGGTGGATCGCAGAAGCCTCACACTGCACCTCCGATCATCGCCGTCGCCGCTTTGCCGACGCCGAGACGTGCCTTCAAGTGATTGGCGACGCGCAGCGCGTTGGCCATGATCGTGAGCGCCGGATTGACCGCGCTGCTCGACGGGAAGAACCCGCCATCGACCACGTAGAGGTTGTCGAGGTCGTGGGCCTTGCAGTTCACGTCGAGCACCGAGGCCTTCGGATCGGCGCCAAAGCGCACCGTGCCGTTCTGGTGCGCGACGCCGGCGAGCGGGATGCGCTTGCCGATGTACGCCTGCATCGGCACGAGCTCCTTGTGGCACTCGACGCCGTGCACGTCGCAGGGCACGCGCTTGAGCGCGCCCTGCAGCTCGTGCGTGAGGCGGCGGTGCGACTCTTCGTTGTTCGGCGTGTAGCTCAGGCGGATCTGCCCGTCGCGCTCCACGGTCACGCGGTTGTCGGCAGCCGGCAGGTCTTCGCTCGTCAGCCAGAAGTCGAGCGAGTGCTTCGCCATCTGGTCGAGCACGACGCCGGGCGCGAACTTCGGCGCGCCGGCGCGCAGCGTGTTCTCGTCGAGCTTGCCCACGAACGAGACGTGGCCCATCGGGTGCTGCCAGTCTTTCGTGCCCCAGTAGAAATCGTTCATGGCCCAGGTCTTCTGGAACACCGTCGGGTTCGCGCACTTCGTGATCTGCATCATCACGCTGTTCAGGTGGCACATGTAGTTGCGCCCGACCTGGTCCGAGGAGTTGGCGAGCCCGTTCGGGTGGCGATCGTTGGCCGAGCGCAGCAGCAGCGCCGCCGAGTTGATCGCGCCGGCCGCCGAGATCACGAGCTCGGCCGAGTAGTTTTCGATGCGGCCCTCGCGCTCGACCACCACGCCGGTCACGGTACGGCCGTCGGCGCTGGTCTCGAGCTTCGTCGCCAGCGCGCCGGTCAGCAGCGTCACATTGCCGTGCGCGAGCGCCGGATCGACGCAGGTGACCTGCGCGTCGGCCTTGGCGTTGACGAGGCACGGATGCCCGTCGCAGGTCGCGCAGCGCACGCAGGCGCTCTTCCGCCAGTTCGACTCGTCGAGCCGGATGCCGAGCGGCACGTGGAACGGCCGGTAGCCCTGTGAGACCAGCCCGTCGTGGAGGCGCTGGATGCGCGGCTCATGACTCACCGCCGGATGCGAGTAGGGCGCGCTCGCCCACGGCTCGGTCGGATCTTCGCCGCGCGTGCCGTGAACGCTGTAGAGGCGCTCGGCCTGCGTGTAGTACGGCTCGAGGTCGGCGTAGGCGACCGGCCACGCCGGCGAGACGCCGCCCGCGTGCTGCACCACGCCGAAGTCCTGCTCGCGCATGCGCAGAAGCGCGGCGCCGAAGAACTTGGTGTTGCCGCCGACGAAGTAGTGCTGGCCGGGCTGGAACTCGTGACCCTTGGCATCGCGCCATTTCTCGGCGTTGTTGTAGCGACCTTCGAGCACCACCGATTTCGTGCTCCAGTTCTCGGTCTCGCGGCGCGCGTAGTCGCCGCGCTCGAGC
Organism: Candidatus Eisenbacteria bacterium; assembly: GCA_013140805.1. Taxonomy (NCBI): domain Bacteria; phylum Candidatus Eiseniibacteriota; species Candidatus Eiseniibacteriota bacterium. The sequence continues at coordinate 25,792 of JABFRW010000201.1, read as the reverse complement.
AGCAGGACCTTCTTGCCCGTCGGGGCCAGCGCCCAGGCCAGCGTGCCGCCGCCGGCTCCGGTGCCGATGATGATGACGTCGTAGTGGTTTGCGGCGGACATGGCGCCTCCTGGGAAATCGCGGGATGGAGCTTTGCTCACGGGGGCTGGAATGCCGGGCCGGCCATTTGGGTTCCCGCGCCCCCGATCCTGCCCGATCCGGCCGGCGGCCGGCCTGCCGTTGCCAAGAAGTGAAGGTTGTGCGGCGAAGAATGTGGACGGCGCGGGACCTGCGACGGCTCCGCAGCATGTCGAACACGCCGCGCGACTTCATTCCGCCCCACTGCCCGCGAACTGCTTGCCGCTTCCATCGTTGCAGCGTTGGCTGGCGCTGGGTTCGTCACGGCGTCTATCACCGACGCTGTGAACCGCGGACCATTCCTCGCTTCCGCTGTAGCCACTGCCGCCACACCTTCAGCGCCCAGACCTTCAGCCCGACCTACTGGTTGAAGCGCCCGGAACTCCTCGCGCCCGTCTTTCAGCGCCTGCTCACGTGCTCGGGCTATCGCCAGATCGCTCGCGAGGCGCGCTGTTCACCGACCACGGTGATGGGCCAGGCGGCGCGACTCGGCCGCCATGCACTGCTCTACCTCCATGAGCAGCGGCCGCCGTCTGCCATTGCCGAGCCGCTGGTGATCGATGGCTTCGAGTCGTTCGAGTTCAGTCAGTATCACCCGCTGCACTTGAACCTGGTGGTGGGAGCCGACTCTCACTATGTCTATGCCTTCACCGAATCGGAGCTGAGGCGCAAGGGCCGCATGACATTGAGGCAGAAGCGGAGGCGACTGTGGCTGGAGCACCAGTTCGGACGGCCAGACCCGCGTGCGATCGAGCACGGCATGGCGACCGCGTTGCGCATCGCCGCCCCTCAGCCTCAGGCGCTGGTGGTGCGCTCGGATGAACACGATGACTACCCGCGGGCGATGCGACGGCTTTCCGAATGGTCATTCCGCCACGAACGCACCTCGAGCCGCGCGGCGCGGCACGCGGGCAACCCACTGTTCCCGGTCAACCGCATGGACCTGCTGCTTCGCCACAACAGCGCCAACCACAAGCGCGACACGATCGCGTTCTCGAAGAGGCGGCAGAGTGCGGTGGAACGGGCGGCGGTTCTGGTGCTGTGGCAGAACTTCGCCAAACGGTTCTCCGAGCGACGAGGCGGCGGGACGCCGGCCATGCGGCTCGGGCTGCGAGAGCGGCCGATCCCGGTGGCGGAACTACTCGAACGGCGGAGGTTCCCGAGTCTCGTGGCGCTCCCTGAAGCATGGGCTCGCTACTACCGGCGCGAGATCGACACGCGACGCATGGCACGGCCACGGAGGCACGCGCTGAGGCTTGCCTGTTAGGCGAATCGGGCGGGGCCTCGCGTGAGCGCACTCCGCCCGATCCACAATCTTCGCCGCACAACCAAAAGTGAACGCCGCCCGGGGCTTCTCCCCGAGCGGCGTCCAGCGGGTGTTACTGGAACTGCGGCGAACCTTCCGTCCGCCGCGAGCTACTTCGCGGCCATTGCCTCCGGGGCGATCGTGACCTTGATGACCTGGTTCACGGCCGGGACCGCGTAGCCCTTCGCAAGGCCGACCTTGCCGTTCTCGGCAGGACCCGAGTTCGGGGCCTTCTGCCGCGGCCCCTGGTTGGCGCCGACGCCCGGCTCTTCGTCGACTTCGGTGCCGGCGTTCCACAGCAGGAACTGCGAGGTGATGTCGCCCGCGACCGCCTCGCCCTGCTTCGTCCACAGCTCGATGCCCTTCTCCGACGGCGCGTAGAACCAGTCGTTCGACTGGCCGAACATCATCGCGGCGGTGAGCTTCTCGCCGGGGTTGGCGGTGAAGGTGAACACGAACTTCTTGCCGGGGAGCGCGGGACCCGCCTTGTCGTCACCGACCGGAATCGCGACGGCGTCGACGGTGCTGATGCCCTTCACGCCGCGCGAGTTCTGGACCAGCATCGACGGGTTGCCGTCCTCGGCCAGGTGCTCGAGGCCCTTGCCGCGATCGGCGGTGCCGGCCTTGAAGAGCGGCGCGTTCGAAGTGTGGGTGAGGAAGATCACCGGCGAGGTCGGCGCCGGCGCCGTGCCGCCGGTCGAGAGCTGGAGCGAGCCGGCCGTCGAGACGTTCTCGACCGTGACCGTGAACTTCATCCAGTGATGCATCGGGTTGTGATCGGCAGCCGCGAGGCTCGGAATCACGAGGGCGGCGAGGACAGCGACCATCAGCTGGCGGGACATTACGTGGGTCTCCTGAGGGTTGAGTGAAGGACTTAGGAATTCTGCGCGGCGAGCGGCGCCGTGCCGAAGTTCACCTTGAAGCGCGCGCACCAGATGGTGACCGCGCGGTACTTCGAGAGGTCGGTACCGGTGGGGATCTCGTAGTTCTGGTCGCCGATGTTGCCCTTGAGGCTGCCGAGGTCGATGAAGCCGGCCTTCTCGACCGAGGCATTGTCCATCGCGTCGTTCGCCGCGACGAGGTACACGTGCACGTCGGGACCGTTCGAGGTCGCGAACTCGGTCAGGCGCAGGACTTTCTTGCCGCCTACTTCGTACACGCCGGCCATGCCGTGCGTGTCGTGCGTGCCCTTGTGGAACTGGCCGGTGAGCGCCGCTCGCGGCGACGATGGCATCGCCTCGGAAACCGCGCTCATCGCGTCGCCGGTCTCGAGCGCGGCGGTCCCGAAGTTCACCTTGAAGCGCGCGCACCAGATCGTCACGGCGCGGTACTTCGAGAGATCGAGATCGGCGGGCAGCGTGTAGTTCTGGTCGCCGACGTTGCCCTTGATGCTGCCGAGATCGACGAAGCCGGCCTTCTCGACCGACGCGTTGTCCAGCGCGTCCATCGCGGCCACGAGGTAGACGTGCACGTCGGGCCCGTTCGACGTCTCGAACTCGGTCAGGCGTAGCACGCGAGAGCCGTCCTGCAGCTGGTAGATCGTGGCGACGCCCTTCGTCTCGTGCGCGCCCTTGTGGAAGCGGCCCATCAGGGCGGTTTCGGGAGCGCCGGACGCCGGCGTGGCCGTTGCGGCAACCGCTGGCAGCGCTTCGCTGACCTTCTGGTTGACGAACAGGCGCTCGGGCCGGAACAGGTACCAGCCGATGGCGCCGCCTGCGAGAAGCACGAGCACGACGAGGATGTTGCGGGACTGCATGGGAACCCTCCTTACGGTTGGGACGGACGTCGGGATCATTGCCGTCGCGGAAAGGAATGCCGGAGGGGCGCGGCGGGTTCCCGAAGGCTGCCGGGCTCTTCGCGCGGGCACGCGGGTGACAGGTTCGGGCGGTGACGGCCGGCGGCCGGCGGCCATCCTTGGGTCAGCGACTGCTGCGGAAGGGACAGCGGCGGGGCGGCCGCGCGACTTCAGGCGCCGGTGGAGATCGCTCCGTTCGCAAAGACGACGTCGGCCGCTTCGCATGGCCGGTCGCGCTCGAAGTGCACCTGCTGCGCCGGGAAGTAGATCCGGCGGTAGTCGGCAACGAGGCGGTCGTCGGGCAGGCCTTCCTAGTTGCGAGCCCGCGCGCGTTCGAGCGCGATTTCGAACGGGCAGTCGACCCAGACGCGCAGGTCGTAGCGCGGGCGCAGGTCACGCCGGAGGGCGAACACGCCCTCGAAGAGCACGACGTCGATGTCGTCGAGCCGGTACGAGATCCCGCGGGGCGTACCGTCGTGCGGATGCGGCCGCACGCACAGCGTGTGCAGCATGCGATGAAGCCGCAGCGGCTCGAGCACTCGTGCGAACACGCCCTCGAAGTCGAAGGCGTGGCGGTAGAAGTGCTCGCCGGGAGGATCGCCGAAACGGATCGCCGGTGGCTGGTGCCATTCGTCGAGCCCGATCACTGCGGTACGGAGCCCGAGCCGCTCGATCGCGGCGGCCAGGTGGCGCGCGATCAGCCCCTTGCCCGAAGCATCGATGCCGCTCAGCGCGATGAGCCGTGCCCACGCCGGCCGCGCCGGCGGTGTCGCCATGACGCGCTCGGCGAGCGCAGCGATGTGGCCGACGAAATCGGTGCGGGTGCGCAACGCGAGTTCGCTGCGGCGAACCGGCATCGTGAGACGCGAAATCCCGCTCGGGCGAGCGGCGGACGACAGCGGAGTCGCGCTCATCCTCAGTCGAACCGCGACGTGGGTATGAACGCGGGCCTGGAGACCGCACCGGCGGCGCTCACTGGCGAGGCGCCGTGCTGATGCTCGCAGAAGATGCAACTTCTGCCCGGCGCGTGGTGAAATTTGGCGCAACCCGCTTCGGGCGCCGCGTGGGTGCGGCGGAAGCCTTCGGCGGCCGCCAGCATGCCGAGCGGCGGCGCGAGGACGTAGAGCCACCACGCCGACCAGGTGTGCGCCGGTACGGCCGACGCGAAAGTGCGCGCCGGGTTGATGCTCATCCCCGACAGTGGCGCGAGCAGCGCGATGTAGAGCGCGACCGTCACGCCGGCGAACACGCCGGTCCACCGCATGAGCCTCGGCGAGGCGTTGACGTTGAGCACCAGCGCCATCAGCCCGAAGGACATGCCGAACTCGGTGGCGAAAGCCGCGCCCGTGCCGAGCGGTCCGGGCACGGTTACCACGTAGTGTACCTCGGGGCTTGCGAGCCACGGGCCGAAGAGGGCGGCGCTCGCCAGCACGCCGAGCGTGCCGCCCGCGAACTGTGCGGCGATGTAGGCCGCGGCATCGCGCGGCGCGATGCGCCCGAGCCGCAGGAACGCGAGCGTGACGCTCGGGTTCATGTGCGCGCCCGAGCGCCGGCCGAACGGTGAGTAGATGAGGGCAATGGCGGTGAGCCCCATCGCCGCGCCGATCAACGCGCGGCGCAGGTCGCCGTTGGGAATCGCGGCGTGCCACGGCGAGCCGGGGTACTCGAGCAGAGTCGTGAACGCGCAGGCCGAGATCATGAAGAGTCCGAGCGCGAGTGCCTCGGCGGCGTACTCGGCGAAATGCGTCGCGGTGGCCTTCACAGCGTGATGCTCGCAAGGGAAAGCGCGGCCGGCCCAGCCACGGGCGAAACGTGCGCAGGCATCGTGGCCTCCAACCGCAGCAACTCCCCGACCGACCACGCCTGGAACGGGCAGCCGCCCGGCGTGTGGGGCGGCTCGGCGTCGGCGACTTCCGAGACGTGGCCGATGCCGGCCGCGTCGAGGTGCGCAAGGAGCGGTGCGACGAAGCGGCGCCGGGCTTCGGCGCGCACGGCTTCGCCGTCGCCCCGCACGTTCACCCACGCGTCGACGAACGCGCCGATCAGCCACGGCCACACCGTGCCCTGGTGATAGGCGCCATCGCGTTCGCTGACGCCACCGGCATAGTGCGGCGCATAGCCGGGCTCGCCGGGCGCGAGCGAGCGCAGGCCCATCGGCGTCCAGAGCCGCGCCTCGACCGCGTCGACGATCCGGCGCGCACGTGGACCTTCGATCAGCCGCACCGGCAGGCCACCGACCGCGAAGATCTGGTTCGGGCGGAACGCCGAATTGACGGCGCCCGCGTGATGATCGAGATCGACGACGTCGTAGAGGGCGCCGGCCGTCTCGTTCCAGAAGCGCGCCTCGAATGCGGCGCGCGCGCGATCGCGGATCTCGCCCCAGCGCGCCTCGCTCCGCGCGCCGAAGTCGAGCGCGTTGATCCACAGCGCCTGGATCTCCACCGCCTTGCCAGTGCGCGGCGTCACCACCCAGTCGCCGACCTTCGCGTCCATCCACGTCAGCTGCACGCCGGGCTCGCCCGAGGCGATCAGGCCGTCGGCATCCATGCGGATGCCGTAGCGCGTGCCGCGCGCGTAGCCTTCGAGGATCGCCTGCGTCGCCGCGACCAGCGCGCGGCGCGTGGTGGCCGCGACGCGCTTCTTCGCGGCCGCCATCGCGTCGAGCCACTCGCCCACTGCGACCACGTACCAGAGCGAGGCGTCGACCGCGTTGTACTCGGGCGCGCCTTGATCGGCGAAGCGATTCGGCAGCAGGCCTTCGCTCACCGCGCCCGCCCACTCGAGCAGGATCGCGCCGGCCACATCGAGCCGGCCGCCCGCGAGGCACAACCCGCGCAGCGCGATGAACGTGTCGCGGCCCCAGTCGGTGAACCACGGGTAGCCGGCGACGATGGTCGAGCCCTCGCCGCGCTTCACGAGGTACGCGTCGGCGGCGCGGTGGAGCCGCGAAGCGAAGCGCGCACGGCGCTTCGTCTCGGCGGCCCGCACGCGACGTACGGCGCGCTCGACGCCGGGCTGCGCGGCCATGGCCGCGGCTTCGGCATCGACGCCGGCCGCCAGCAGCAGCACCGCCTCGTCATTCGCGAGGTCGAAGTGAAACTCGCCGGGTGCGGCGAGATCCTCGACGCAGTCGAGCCCCCGGTGCAGTTCTTCGTCGTACTGGAAAGCGCGGAACCACTCGGGGCGCGGAACGAACGTGCCGTTGTGGCGCACGATCACGCCCGGCAGCCCCGAGTAGGCGGCGAACTCGACGCGGCCCTCATCGGCCACGACGGCGAACGGGAATGCCGCGCTTTCATGGTGCAGCGCGTGCGAGTCGCGGCCCGAGAACAGCGGCTTCGCGTGCAGCCGCACCGGGCCTTCACCGGCGCTGCGCCGCCACGCGAGCCAGGTCGCAGCCGTACCCTTCGCGACCAGCAGCTCCTGCTCGATCGCGGTGCCATCGGGCAGGCGAAACGTCCAGCGTGGCCACGGCTCGGGCTCGAAGCCGGCGAGGTGCGTGGCGCCGTTCGGGTGCGTGACACCGGGCGCGTATCGCTGCGTCGAGATCGGGTAGGTACCACTGGCGGTCTCGACCCACAACTCGAGGCCGTTGACGAGCACGCTGCGGCCCGTCGGGGGAGTGATCGCCGCCAGCAGCAGTGCATGGTAACGCCGCGTGCGAACGCCCGACACGGTGCCCGAAGCGAACCCGCCGAGCCCGTCGGCCTCGAGCCACTCGGCGTCGAGCGCGTAGCGCAGCGGTGCCGCGGCATTGGGATTCGAGTCCGCTCTCATGGCTGCGGCACTCCGATCCCGGCGTGCGGTGTCACGCCGCTCAGCGTCGAACGCTCGCCGAGCCGACTGCGGGCGGTGTCTTCAATGCAGCGCAGCGCCAGCGCGGTCCAGCCGGTCTGGTGCGAAGCGCCGACGCCGCGCCCGGTATCACCGTGGAAGTACTCGTAGAAGAGCACGAGGTCGCGCCACGCCGGATCCGACTGGAAGCGCTGCTCGTCGCCATGCACCGGTCGGCGGCCGGAGTCGTCGCGCAGGAACAGCGTACCGAGCCGGCGGCTCAGCTCGCGCGCGACTTCGGCGAGCGTCATCTGCACGCCGGAGCCGGTCGGGCATTCGACCTTCAGGTCGTCGCCGTAGAAGTGCGAATAGCGCTCGAGCGCTTCGATCAGCAGGTAGTTGAGCGGGAACCAGATCGGTCCGCGCCAGTTCGAGTTGCCGCCGAACAGCCCGGTGTCGGATTCAGCGGGCGTGTAGGCGACGCGGTACTCGGCGCCCTCGACGTGGAGTACGAACGGATCCTTCTCGTGCGCTTTCGAAACCGAGCGCACACCGTGCGGCGAGAGGAACTCCGACTCGTCGAGGACGTAGCGCAGCACGCTCACGAGCCGATCCTGCGACGGAATCGCCAGCAGCCGGTGCGCGTGGCCATCACCGCCCTTCGCCTCCATGTAGCTGATGTGACGTGCGAGATCGCCGCGGTTCTCGAGGAACCATCGCATGCGCCTGGTGAAGCCCGGCAGCTTCTGGATCACGCTCTCTTCGAGGATCTCGACCGCGAACAGCGGAATGACGCCGACCAGCGAGCGAATCCGCAGCGGCTGGAGCGTGCCGTCCATGTGCAGCTGGTCGTAGTAGAAGCCGTCGCGCTCGTCCCACAGGCCCGAACCGCCGAGCGTGTTGATTGCGTCGGTGATCGCGATGAAGTGCTCGAAGAACTTGGAAGCGAGATCCTCGTACGCCGGGTCTTCGCTCGCGAGTTCGAGCGCCATCGAGAGCATGGTCGCGCAGTAGAACGCCATCCACGCGGTGCCGTCGGCCTGCTCGAGATGGCCGCCGCCCGGCAGCGGCTTCGAGCGGTCGAACACGCCGATGTTGTCGAGCCCCAGGAATCCGCCGCCGAACAGGTGCTTGCCCTCGAGATCCTTGCGGTTGACCCACCAGGTAAAGTTGATGAGCAACTTCTGGAAGCAACGCTCGAGGAAGATGCGATCGCGCTTGCCGCGCGGCCCGGTCAGCTTGTAGACGCGCCAGCAGGCCCACGCATGGACCGGCGGGTTCACGTCCCCGAGCGCGAACTCGTAGGCCGGCAGCTGCCCGTTCGGGTGCATGTACCACTCGCGCAGGAACAGCACGAGCTGCTCCTTCGCGAACTCGGGGTCGATCTGCGCGAGCGGGATCATGTGGAACGCCAGGTCCCACGCGGCGTACCACGGGTACTCCCACTTGTCGGGCATCGAGATCACGTCGCGGTTGTGCAGGTGGTGCCAGTCGGCGTTGCGACCGTGCTTGCGCCCGGCCGGCGGCGCCGGCTGCGAAGGGTCGCCCTCGAGCCAGTCTTTCACGACGTAGTAGTAGAACTGCTTCGACCACAGGAGACCGGCGTAGCCCTGGCGCACAACGCGCTTCTCGTCGTCGGTCGCGCCCGCCGGAACGTGCGCGGTGTAGAACTCATCGCACTCCGCGCGCCGCTGGTCGAACGTGCGATCGAACTCCGGGCCGAGCGCCTCACGCGGATCGGCCGAGGCCGCGGCAAGCCGCAGCTTCACGACCACTTCCCCGCCGGCCGGGACTTCGACGCGGTAGTAGACGCCGGCCTTGGTACCGGCGCGCCGCGGGTTCACCGCGAACGAGCGGCCGTTGACGATGTATTCGTGGAACGCGTCCTTCACGAACGGCGAAGCGTTGGCCGCGTTGAACAGTCGCTGCGAGTTGGTCTCGTTCTCGGTGAAGATCATCGCCGGCGGGCGGCCGTAGGGACCCGCGCCCACGAACAGGCGGTACTCGCCGAGCGTCGCGTGCTTCGCGGCGATGGTGGTGTCGTCGAGGCGGCGCAGCTCCGGCTTCGGCCAATAGCCCTCGCCGCTCCGCCCCCAGCTCCACGTGTTGCGGAACCAGAGCGTCGGAACGAGGTGGAGTTTTGCGGCTTCAGGCCCGCGGTTGGTGACCGTGAGCTGGATGAGGATGTCGTCGGTGCCGGCCTTCGCGTACTCGGCGACCACGTCGAAGTAGCGGTTCTCGTCGAACACGCCGGTGTCCTTCAGCTCGAACTCGGGCTCGCCCTTGCCGCGGCGGCGGTTCTCATCGACGAGGCGCGCGTACGGGTACTCGGCGTGCGGATACTTGTAGAGCGCCTTCATGTACGAGTGCGTCGGCGTCGACTCGAGGTAGAAGTACGACTCCTTCACGTCTTCGCCGTGATTCCCTTCGGGGCCGGTGAGGCCGAACAGGCGCTCCTTGAGGATCGGATCGCGGCCGTTCCAGAGCGCGAGCCCGAAGCACAGGCGGCACTCGCGGTCGGTGAAGCCGAGGAGGCCGTCCTCGCCCCAGCGGTAGGCGCGGCTGCGGGCGTGGTCGTGCGGCAGGTAGTCCCAGCACGAACCGCCCTCGGAGTAGTCCTCGCGCACCGTGCCCCACTGGCGCTCCGAGAGGTACGGGCCCCATCGCTTCCAGTTCTTCGTGCGGCGGGTGTCTTCTTCGAGCCGGATCGCTTCGGGGTTGGACACGTTCTGTGGCCCTTGCGTCGTGGGGCGGGTATGAGTTCCGTTGCGGAGTGCCATCTCAGTGAATGTCCCGATAGAACTCGCACTCGAGTTCGATCTGGCGATGGAGCAGCGCCGGAACCAGCGTGGCGCAGTGACACTGACCAGCGCAGCCGCAGGCCGGGACGGTCGCGCGAACCGGCACGAGCGCCGCGGACGGAGTGAAGTCTTTGCGAATGCGGCGAGCGGCGTCCTCAACGGCGTCGGACGATTCCCATATCACTCCGGTGGCCCACACCATGTCACTGCCCTCCTTGCTCCCGCGCCTCGCGGCTTCGAGTTCTTTTCGGGTGACGCGCTTTGCGCCAGACGAGGGTGTGAATGCGAGGAGGTGGGGCGAAGTTCCCGGGCGTCGTGAGCAGCGGTCGGGAAGCCGGGGCGCGACCCCGCCAGGGGAATCCAGGGCGTGTGGCGCCGGCAAGTTGGGGCGCGATGCCTAACGAAGGCTTCCCCGCGCCGAGGTTCAGCTCTTGGGCGGTGGTGGCGTGCCGCGCAGCGACGAAAGGACGCGCGCCTTCACGTCGGCCGGAGCCGTCACGCGCTGCAGCTTGTCGCGTACGTCATCCAGCAGCTGGGCTTCGAACTTGAATTCGCGCGCACAGCCCGCGCAGACCTCGAGATGCTCCTGAACGAGGCGAATCTCCTCGACCGTGAGTTCCCGGTCGACGTAGTCGTGGATGCGGCTGAAGGCTTCGCGGCAGCCGTAGGCATCGGGTGTCTCCAACTGCTCCTCCAAGGGCGGGCCGGGTAGTCGTATCCGCGTTGGGAAGGCCCGAGTCGTTCAAAAGGTTCCCGGGCCGCGCGACCCGGCGGCTCCGCGCCGCCGTGCTTGCGGGCGGTGCCCCCGCTAAGTCCTTGAATTCCAACAGGACGAGGCCTGAGAATCCCCCGGTTCGAGCCCCGCTCTTTCTTTTGCCGCACTCCCGCCCCGAGGTGCCGCATGCCCGAGATCCGCCACCGCGAAAACGGCGCCGTGCTGTTCAGCAGCGACGCCGCCAACTTCCGCGGCCAGTCCTTCCGCTCGCTCCACCTCGACTACGCCGACCTCGCGGGCGCCGACCTGCGCGGCTGCGACCTCCGCGGCACCACGCTCTCCAACTCGGACTGCTCGGGCGCGAACTTCGAAGGCTGCACGATGAACGCCGTCGAGTTCTGCGCCGCCAACCTGACCGGCGCGAACCTGCGGCGCGCCGTGCTGACCGACTCGCGGATCCTCGCGACCCAGCTGGTCGGCGCCGACCTGCGCAGCGCGCGTCTCGAGCACGGCATCTACCAGTGGTCGAACTTCGCCGGCACGAAACTGGTGGAAGCCAACCTGCGAGGCGGCGACTTCAATCGCGCCGCGTTCCCCGAGGCCGACTTGACCGGCGTCGACGCCCGCGATGCGCGCTTTGACTTCGCCAACCTGCGCGCCGCGCGGCTCGAGTTCGCGATGCTGGCCGGTGCGCGCTTCACCGCCGCCGACCTTCGCGATGCCCGGCTCTGCCAGGCCGACTTCACCCTCGCGAGCCTCATTCGCACGCAGCTCGCCGGCGCCGACTTCACGCGCGCGATGTTCTCCGGAACACAGCTCGCCGGCCTCGCCGGCCTCGCCGAGGCGATCGGCCTCGACACGATCGAACATCACCGCGTGAGCTTCATCGACCTGGAGACGCTGCGCGCCGGCGCCCGGAAGCTGCCGAAGGAGTTCCTGCTGGCGGCGGGAGTGCGCGAGGAAGAACTCGCGGCCCACTGACAACCGTGGCAGTGCCGCGCTGCCTGAGAACTTCTCGCAAGCGCGAAGTTCTCAACCGGAGTCTAGCTGGCCGGCCCCTCGAGCTTCGCCTTGGCGATCGCGCTCGCGATGCGGCTGCGCAGGTCGGCGGGCGCCTCGATGCGCTGGAGCTTCTCGCGCACGTCGTCGAGCATCCGGCGATCGAACGCGTGTTCGCGCGTGCATTGAGCGCACGTTTCGAGATGCTCCTTCACCAGCCGCATCTCGTCGGCGCTGAGTTCGCGATCGAGGTAATCGTCCAGACGCCGGAAGATCTCTTCGCAGGTCAGACGATTCGCCGGGGTCATTCGGGGTTCCCCTCCGCTTCGTTCGTGCGCACGCCGTGTTCCTGCGCGAGATTCCAGAGCGACTTCTGCAGCATGCGGCGCGCGCGGTGCAGGCGCGAGCGCACCGTTCCCACCGGGCAATCGAGGATCTCGGCGATCTCCTGGTAGGCGAACTCCTGCATGAAGTAGAGGCTCGCCACCACCCGGAACTCGACCGGCAACGATTCGATCGCGCTGTTCACGTGTTCCGTCGAGATCTTGCTGAGCACGAGGCCAGCCGGGTCGTCATCGGGTCCGAGCTGCCCCGACCCCGCCGCCGAAACGAACATGTACAACTCGGACGCATCCTCGAGATCCACGATCTCGGGCCCGCGCTTCTTCCGCCGGTACCGGTAGAGGAAGCAGTTGGTGAGGATGCGGAAGAACCACGCCTTGAAGTTGGTGCCCGGCTGGAACTGGTGGAATGAGCGGCACGCGTTGTACGCCGCCTCTTGCACGATGTCCTGCGCATCCGCGTGGTTGCGCGACATGTGGTAGGCGGCGCCGAAGGCCGAATCGAGCAGGGGCTCGATCAGCGACTCGAACGAGGGCGCAGCCGATGCGGGGGTCGTGGCGCTCATGGGGCGCGGAGGATAGCAGAGCCCCTACCGCGAATCCGCACGAGCGCCCGCCCCCGCCGTCAGCGGTGTTCCCCCACGAGTTGACGCGTGGCCGTGGCCCCCGCCACTTCCAGCCGCACGCGGTACAGCCCGCTGCGCGCGGTCATGTAGAGGCCGCGCCCGTCGGCATCGCCCCACGCCAGGTTGGCCGGCAGCTCGGGCGCGCGCAGCGTGCCGAGGTGCTTGCCGGCAGGCGAGATGATCCACACGCCGCCCGGGCCCGACGCGTAGAGGTTGCCGCGCTGGTCGATCTTCAAGCCGTCGAGCGCTTCCTCACCCGGCGCCCCGTTCATGCTGAAGAACTCGCGGCCGTTCTTGAGCGAGCCATCGCGCTGCACTTCGTAGCGCATGATGATCTTCTTCCGCGTGTCCCAGTTGGTCACGTAGAACCAGCGCTCGTCGGGCGAAAACGCGAGGCCATTGGGGCCGGTGAGGTCGTTGCTCACCAGCTTCAGCTGCCCGTCGCGCCAGCAGTACACCCCGGTGTAGGGCACCTCGCGCGCCGGATCGTCGTGCGCCTTCGGCAACCCGAACGGCGGGTCGGTGAAATAGAGCGCGCCGTCGGAGCGATAGACCAGGTCGTTGGGGCTGTTGAGCCGCTTGCCCTCGTAGCGATCGGCGAGCACGGTGAGCTTGCCGTCCTTCTCGAGCCGCGTGACCCGCCGATTGCCGTGCTCGCAGCTCGTGAGCCGGCCTTCGGGGTCGAACGCGAGCCCGTTCGATCCGGGCTGGTGCAGCCGGCCGACATCGGCGCCGTCGTAACCGCTCTTGGTGCGGAACACGGTGGCCTTGCCATCGGGCGACCAGCGGTAGATTACGTTGGTGTTGGGGTCGCTGAACAGCAGCGAGCCGTCGCGCGCCCACACCGGGCCCTCGGCGAACTGGAAACCGTCGGCAAGTTTTTCGACGCGCGCATCGCGAGCGAACAGCCCGTCGATCGCCGCGTCCTTGCGCACCAGGTCGGCGGCGACTGCGGGGAACTTGAGCGCGTCCCGGTCTGGCCGGTAGAAGTCCAGGCGCGCCGAGCGCACCCAGATGTAGTTCTCGGGCACCGCCGAGATCGGTCCGTTGATTCCGAAGACCGCGAGCTGGATCTTCTGCCCGGGCTTCACGTCACGGCCGATCACGAGGCGGTTCGGCACGTTCCAGCCGGCCACCACGCTCCCGCCGGTCTGGCCGAGCGAGCGCGCCAGCACGCCGTCCACCCACACCTCGGCGTAGTCGTCGACGACCGTCTCGAACACCAGCGTCGCGCCGGTCGGATCGAAGGTGCCGACCTTCGTGGGCACCGTGACGCTCAAGCGATACCAGTTGAAGCACAGCTTGCCGGTCGAGCGACGCGCACCGAGCGTCGTGGGGTCGATCGTCTCCCACTGCGAATCGTCGAACGCCACGCCTTCGGCGTGCGGCGCGAAGTCGAAGGTGCGGTTCGCCGGGCCCGAAGCCTTGAGATCGGCGCCGACGCTGCGGAAGTCGATCTCCGAGATCTTCGTCTCGCTGGTCCTCCATGCGCCGCGCACCGTCGCGACGCCCTCGCGCGTCGCGAGGTCGAGCGTCGCGTCGGGCGTGCCGGCCGGCGCCTGGGCCCGCGCCGACACGGCGAACAGCGCGGCGAACAGTGCCGCTGAGCACAACAGTCGAAGCGTGCGCATCACCGGGCTCCTTCGTTGCGAACCTTCACGGTGTAGTAGCGCACCGGGCCGCGCACGTCCTTGAACCAGTGGGGCACGCCGGCGGGCACGATGATCACGTCGCCGGCAGCGAGCACGCGGGTTTCGCCGCCTTCGATCGCGGTGCCGCGCCACTCGTCCTTGCCGGTGTTCTTGAGGTCGATCGCTCGGCCACCGGTGACGAATGTCGCGCTGCCCTCGAGCACGTGGATCAGGTCGGTGTCGGTGGTGTGGACTTCGGCCAGCCCCGGTTTCTCGCGGCGGCTGGTGTGGATCATGTAGTTGGTGTGGTCGTCGAAGAGAACGGCGCCGGCCGCGAACGACTTGGTGACGTTCTCGGCGCGGTAGTAGTGGACCGGCGCGGCGACTGCCGCCGGGACGGCTTCCGCTTCCTTGCCCGAGTAAGCATCCGGCACTTCGGCATGGCCGACCGGCACCGCGCAGGCCGAGGCGATCGCGAGGGCCAGCGCGCCGGCGAGCACCCGCAGCGACGAAGGAGTGCGCGCGCTCATGGCTTCACGCTCATCTTCTGCAGCGCGACCGCCGCGACGTTGGCGATGTCGGTGTCCTGCTGGGCGCTCATCGCGCCGCTGACCCCGATCGCGCCCACCAGCTCGCCGTCGACCATGATCGGCACTCCGCCCTGCAGGGGTGTGATCACCGACACGCCGAGAAGCGACAGCCGGCCGCCCTTGATCGCGTCTTCGAACACCTGGGTCGGGCGGCGGAACTGCGCCGCGGTGCGCGCCTTCTCGGCGGCCACGGCCGCTGCCGCGGGGAACGTGTTGTCGAGGCGCACGAGCAGCAGCAGCTGGCCGCCGTCGTCGACGATCGCGATCGCGCCGCCGGCGTTGACACGCCGGGCTTCCGCTTCGGCGGAAGCGGCGACCGACCTGGCGCCTTCGAGAGTCAGGATCTTCTTGGTGGTGGTCTGGGCCGAAGCCGGCAGGGCGGCCATGAGGCCGAGCGCGGCGACGAGCAGCATGCGGGTAGCGGTCTTCACGGGAGTCTCCTCGAAAGAGAGCCGCGCGCCCGCCGGCGGCCGGCGGGCGTCGCGGCGGGGATTACATGACCGGGGACGAGAACGTCACTTCGCCGAGGACGACTTCAGCGAACGCGCAGTAGATGCGGACGCTCGAGACCTGGCGGACGTAGGCGGGCACGGTGATCGTGCGGTTCACGCGGTCGTTGACGACCTGGAGCCGCTGCAGCAGGTAGGCGTTGCCGGCGGCATCGACGACCTGCCAGTGCGGCGCGGGCGCGCCCGGAATCATGAAGTCGTCGGACAGCGAGAGCGTGATGCCCTCGCGGCTGCGCATCGCGATGATGCTGCCGCCCTTCACTTCGGGGCCGTTGAACGTGGTGCTCATCATCCCTATCGGGTTGGTCATGACGGATTCCATCGCGAACCTCCTTCGTGGTGGTGAAGCGCCCGGCCGGAGCCGAGCGCGGTTTTGTCGGCTTCACCGTTAGAAGGAATCGAACCCCGAGAAGGTTCCCGGCTACAGCTCGTTGCGTTCGATGATGCTCGCGAGGCGCTTCGCGCTCTCGCGGACCGTGCGCTTCTGCGTCGCGTAGTCGACTTCGATGAGCCCGAAGCGAGCCTTGAAGCCGTCGGCCCACTCGTAGTTGTCGAGCAACGACCAGTGGAGGTAGCCGATGACGTTGATGCCCTCGTCGAGGGCACGCGCCACCTGCCAGAGGTGCAGAAAGATGAACGTCCAGCGATCCTCGTCCTTGTCGACCGGCAGCCCGTTCTCGGTGATGAGGATCGGCAGCTGGTAGCGTGAGTACGTGCGCAGGAAGTGCGCGAGACCCTCCGGGTAAATCTCCCAGCCGAGGTCGTTCCGCTTCCCGATCTTCTGGTGGTGTTCGAGCGTGCAGATGTCGCCGACGAGGCCCGGCAGCGAGAGCCCGGTGTTCCGCACGAAGTCCCGCGTGTAGTAGTTGAGCCCGATGAAATCGAGCGTGCGCTTGTGCGGCAGGTTCTCCCAGAACAGCCCGGGCACCCGCAGCGCGCCGGTGTGGAGCGCATCGAGGAACAGGTGGTTGAAGAGGTAGGTGCGCGCCCACACCGACAGCCGGTCCAGCCGGTTCTTCGGATTACAGGGCGTCAGCGCCAGCGCGTGCTTGGCCACACTGACCATCGCATCGGGCCGCGCTTCGTGGATCGCGTGGTAGGCCTTCACGTGCGCGCGCAGCATGCGGCGGACGACCTGCAGCGCCGTCGGGAAATCCTTCATCTTGCCGGGCGGCCACTGGCCGAGGATCCAGCCCTTGAACGCCTGCACCACCGGCTCGTTGAACGTCAGCCACCAGCGCACGAGATCGCCGTACTCCTTCGCGACGCGCACGACGAAGCGCTCGAAGTAGTTCTCGATCTCGGGGTTCTCCCAGCCGCCCTTCTCGGCGAGCCACTGCGGCAGCGTGTAGTGGTAGATCGTGAGCACCGGCTCCATCCCGCGCGCCTTCAGCGCCTCGAGCTTCTGCCGGTAGTGCGCGATCCCCTCGGCGCTGAACTCGCCTTCGCGCGGCTCGATGCGGCTCCACTCGAGCGAGAAGCGGTAGGCGTTGTGGTTCAGCGAGCGGGCGAGATCGAAGTCGGCGCCATAGCGATTGAAGTGATCGGCGGCGGCGCCCGACGGCTCTTTCACGCGGCCCGACTGCTCCCACGCCCACCAGTCGCTGTTGGTGTTGCCGCCCTCGACCTGGTGCGACGAGGTCGCGGCGCCCCACAGGAACCCGGGCGGGAAGCGGAAGTTCGCCGAATGGATACCCGGCCCCTCGGCGGCGTGCTCGGCATGCGGCATCCCGTCTGGCGACGCGATGGACGGCGGAGCTTCGGCGGCGTGCGGTGTCGTCGGGTCGATCACGGGCGGACCTCCTGGGTAGGCGCCACCGCAGCGGTGCCGACCGTTTCGGGCATCACTCTCATCGGCGAGTCGTAGGCGAACGAGCGCGCCGTCTCGAAATGAACGAGGTCCTTGGCGAAGATCAGGTCGAGCGTCCAGTCGAGCATCACGCGCATCTTCTTCTCGGCACGCGGCAGCTTGCTGAGGTAGACCGTCCTCCACAGCCACCAGGCGAGGAAACCCGAAAACTGCAGGCCGAACACCCGCGCGACGCCGGTGCGCTTGCCGATGGCGGCGAGCTGGCCAAGGCCGCGGAAGGCGAATGCGCGCCGCGGCCGGCCGGCGATCGTCGCCAGAATGTTGCGGGCGATCAGGGTGCCCTGGCGGATGGCGTGCTGAGCGGTCGGCGGGCATGCGCCACCCGTAGCCGGATCGGGAATCGAAGCGCAGTCGCCGACCGCCCATACGCCGGGCCATTCTGCCACTTCGAGCTGGGCATTGACCCGCACGCGGCCGCGTTCGCAGGTGACCGGCAACGTCGCGAGCAGCGGGTGCGGCGAGGTGCCCGCGGTCCACACCAGCGTGCGCGTGGCGAGGCTGGTGCCATCGCTCAGTGCGACACCATCCGCGGTAACGCCGGTGACGCGGGTGCGGGTGCGCACGTCGATGCCGCGCTCGATCAGCTTGCGCTGCGCGTAGGCGCCGAGTTCGGGCCCGAGTTCGGGCAGGATCACCTCGCCCGGATGCACCAACGTCATGCGGATCGCCCCCACGTCGAGGTTCGGATAGAAGCGGACCGCCTCCTCGAGGAAGTCGTGGAGCGCCCCGACCGTCTCGACACCGGCGAAGCCACCGCCGGCGACGACGACTCGCAGCAGCGGCTCGCGATTGTGCGCGCCGCACTCGAAGTTGGCTTCCTCGAGGTGCGCGATCGCCCGATTGCGCAGGTGGATCGCGTCGCCCAGCGACTTCATGGTGATGGCGCGCTCGGCAAGGCCGGGCAAACCGAAGAAGTTGGTGACCGAGCCGAAGCCGAGGATCAGGTGGTCGTACTCGATCTCGTGATCGTGATGGTCGCTGCCGTGCGAGACCGTGACGCGCTTCGTTGCCAGATCGATCGAGTCGACATCGCCGTGGAAGAGATGCACGCCGGGCAGCAGCTTCCGCAGCGGATTGACGATGTGCGTGAAGTCGAGGTCGCTGGCCGCGACCTCGTGCAGCATCGGGGTGAACAGGAAGAAGTTGTCGCGGTTGACGAGGGTAATGTGCAGCGGACGATCCGGCCGGTGCGCGCGCATCAGCTCCAGCGCGGCGTAGACCCCGCCGAAGCCGCCGCCGAGGATCAGGATCCGTGTCGGTGTGGGGTGGCTCATGCAGGCTGGAAGGCGCGGAGGTCCGGAATGGTTCCCGGCGCCCGCACATGGGGCTGAGGAGCGATGCTTCCGGTCGCCCGCCGACTCGCTGCAGGAGAGCCCGCGCTGGCCCCGCCAACCTCCGCGCAGGTAGAACGCGTCCTCCCCTCGAAACATCGAGCGCCCAGGTTGCGCCAGTTTGCCAGCGTCTCGGCGCCGACCCGAAGACCTTCGGATGGAGATCCCGTGAACCGCCCCCCCCATCACGCGCCCCGTTCCGCCCGCCGCTCGCGCTCGCCTCAGCGGCCGTACTAGCCGCCGCGCTTCTCAGGCTCCTCGGGCCGATTGGTCGCCCTCTTCAAAGTCCACTCCTGTCCCTTCCTGTCGTCTCCTGATCACAAGACGAAGCCCCGCTCGCCGGTCCGTCTCAACTAAAGTGTGACGTCGCATTCCAGGTCTCGGCTGAGCAGCGAGATCGAACGGGGGCGGACAACGGCCCCCTGGACGACCGGAGGGATCCCGATGAATCGACGCACGGCAGCCTCACTCGTCCTGCTTCTCGCATTCCAAGCTACTGGCGCGCATGCCGCGCCCTGGCAGCCGTCTCCGGGTCACACGCAGTTGCCGCTATGGCCCGGCAAGGTCCCGGACGCAGTGCCAGTTCCCGGGCCGGAGACCGCGGCCAACGTCGAGCCCGCTAAGTACGTCGCCGGCAGGACTTGGGCCTACGTCAGGAACGTCGCGACGCCTACGATCACCGTGTATTCGCCGAAGCAGACGAACACCGGCGCCGCGGTCGTCGTCTTCCCGGGAGGTGGCTACAACGTCCTGGCGATCGATCTCGAAGGCTCGGAGGTCTGTGATTGGCTGGCATCTCGCGGCGTCACCGCTGTGCTCCTCAAGTACCGCGTACCGTGCGCCGTGGTAGGACCGCATCGTGACTGCCCGACGGCGCTCCAGGACGCACAGCGAGCCATGAGCCTCGTGCGCTCGCACGCGGCCGAATGGCAGATCGATCCTCACAAGATCGGGGTGCTCGGTTTTTCCGCGGGCGGTCACATGGTCGCGTCGATCAGCACGCACGCGGAACGCATCTATGCGCCCGTCGATGCCGCCGATCGCGAGAGATGGCGTCCCGACTTCGCCGTCGCGCTCTACCCCGGCCACCTGGCGACTCGCAAGGGGCGCATCCTGAACTCCGACATCCACGTCACGGCACATACTCCACCGACGTTCCTCGTGCAGGCACAGGATGATCCGATCGACCCCGTGGAGAACTCGATCGTCTACCACTCGGCTCTGAAAAAGGCCGGAGTGCCGGCGGAGCTGCACGTGTTCGAGAAGGGCCGCCACGGCTTCGGCCTGCGGCGAACGAAGCTGCCGATCACTCGCTGGCCGGAGCTCATGGAGGCGTGGTTGCACAAGATCGGAGTGCTTGCGGATGACGGCGCGCGCGCGCGAGGCTCCGACTGATCGGAAGTCGCGGACCCGCGGTCAGTTGATCGTCGCGGTCCGCCTTGGGAGACTGAACTCTCGACCCGTCGCCGAGACGATCGCCACTGCCGCCACGACGTTCACTCCCGCGAGTGCCCAGAAGTAGGTCACTCGATCCGGCTCTGAGAACAGAGGCAGGAAGAACTGGCCGACCGTGTTGGCGGACGTGTGGTAGATCCAGGCGATCAGGCCGCTCTCGCGTCCATAGTGGTACACGAAGTTGGTCACGACCGCGGACGTGAGCGCCGCCACCAGATAAGGGACGACTGCGGTGGACTCAGACAGTGCGAGCGGAAGATGCCACCCGGCCAGCAGCACGCCTAAGATCAGGGAGTTCGTCAGGCGTGAGCGTCGAGCGGAAAACTCGGGCAGCGCGAACCCTCTCCAGCCGGTCTCCTCGAATAGCGTGTCGCCGGTGACCAGAAGCATGCCGAACAACAGAAGCGATCGGTACCAGGGTCCGATCGTGACGGGAGTCGCGAACCGTGCACCGAGGGCGAAGGTAACCGCGACCGTCGCCAGTCCGATCGCCACGGGGACCAGAAACGCAGCCGCCATCCAGATCGGGCGGACGCGCCAACGAAGCATTCGACCCGCGAGCATTCGCAGACGGGTCCCTCCTCCCGTGACCGCCGCGAGGAGGAGCGCCGCCAGCAACGGACCGAGAGTGAAGACCGATGGGCCATGGAGAATCTGGAAGGACGCCCACGAAATGGCATAGGCGAGCGCGAAGAAGAGGACGAGCAATTGCCGTGGTCTGAGCGAAGTCAGCAAGCTCGAACTCGAGTCGGCGTCACGGCGAGGCGGTTCGCGGGATTGAGGTCGCAATGGACGACCGCCTTCTCACGCGCTGCCACCGATCTGTTTGCGAGCGGGATCGCGAGATCGAGCAGTTGGGCGATCGGCAGACCGCCGGGCGCGCGAGCTTGTGCTTCGTCGGGACGGCCATCACCGCAGCCATGAATTGAGAACGCGAGTGCAACCGCTACGACCAGTCTCAAGTCGACTCCTATCGATACCGCGCCTTCACGCTGCCGAAGCTCTCTTGCTTCGTTGGAATCGGGCCGCCTGCAAACACGTTACCGTGGTGAACCCATTGCCCGCCGCCAGCGCACCCGTACACATCGCCGTTGGCCGTGACGACTGCGCTTGCGAAGCCCGAAGCGCAAACGTCTGCTGAGAACGTTCCAACGACGGGATTGCTCGGAGCCTGCGCCACCGCATTCCTCGCCCCCATCGCGTAGGCCCCTGCCAGCAGAAACAGCCCCGCGCAAACGTAGAAGAAACGCTTTGCCATCGCGACCTCCATTTCAGCGAAGTGTGACCAATCGACTGAGTGCAACTGAATCAGGAGCTCCGTAGGGCATTGGCCGACTTCGCGTGCAGATGTTTGTCGTCAGCTCGGTTTTGTTGCCCCAGCGAGTCGCGTACACAAGATGTCTCGAGCTTCGTCCGAAGTCGTAGCCGCAGTCTCCGCCGTGGCCCGTGAACATCTTGAGAATGGTACCGGGGGCGACTCCCTTCCACGCGGTGAGAACTCGCAAACGGGCGACCCTTCCAATGTACTTGCCACTGCGGCCACCTGCACCGAACGATCTGTCTCGGATCGAGAGGACCTCACCGACAAAGACAGCGTCAGCGAGACCTCGGGAGTACGCCACCGACAGCTCAGCTTGGCAGGTGCAAGCGAGTGCTCGAGGGGCGGTCAAGAGCAGGAGTCCGATCAACGCCAGGACGCGTCTCATGGCGACAATCCTACCAGCGTTCTCGCAGTGCTTTGTGGAGTTCGTCGGGTTCGAGTGTCGCTATGGACTTGGAAACCGCGGGCATATCCAACGACACAAGGTGAGCACCAGAAACCAGTCGGGAGCCTCGGCGAGTCGGTCCAACCCGCTCACTCGCCCCGCGAAGCACGAGTCTGTCGCGAATGGACCGCCAATTCGAGGCCGACCGCTCCCAGTACGCCGACCGCGTAGGCCACCAAGTCTCGCGCATCGAACCCACTCCCAAGCACCAGTTGTCCGACCGGAGTGCTCCGCAGAGCGTCGAGTTCCGGGGTGCGCAGGAGCTGGCTAAGCTCGACCCCGACGCAGATCGCAAAGGCCACCGCGCTGCGGACGCGCAGCGATCCGGATGGCGCGAGCGCCCCGATCCACCACGCGATCATCATGGCCCAGAGCGCATCACCGACCACATCGCGCGCCGACGAGCCAAGCCCCGAGCCGTACGCGTGCACTCCAAGACCGAGCGCAATCGTCCCCACGGCGAGCACGACGAACGTCACGCGGGCGCGGAGCGATGGAAGCATGCGAGCGATGGCTCTGCTCATGACGGGTCGTCCAGGGCCCAACGCGCCATCCCGTCCCCCTCTACCTCGCTCCGCCCAACCGCGGCGCCCGCCCCTCCGCAATCGCCGCCCGCAGCTCCGGCGCTTCCGCATCGCTCACCGACGTCCAGTGCCGCAGCGCGGCCGCGCGTGCAGGCGACGGCGCACGTGTCGCCCAGTCGCGCTCCAAATCCACCAGTGCATCCAGCACGCTCAGGCGGCGGCGCATGTTCGACTCGCGCGGCGCGCGCAGCGCCGATTCGGCGAGCAGCAGGTACTTCTCGGCCTCCGCGTCGCGGCCCAGCTTCGTCAGGTACTGCCCGTAGGCCAGGTGGAATCGCAGCATCTCGTTCGGCGGGAGCTGTCCGGGTGGCGCGTTCGCGAGCGAACCGAACAACGAGTCGGCCTCGCGCGA
Organism: Candidatus Eisenbacteria bacterium; assembly: GCA_013140805.1. Lineage (NCBI taxonomy): Bacteria > Candidatus Eiseniibacteriota > Candidatus Eiseniibacteriota bacterium. The sequence continues at coordinate 3,230 of JABFRW010000201.1, read as the reverse complement.
TGGCCCCCCTGCGCCCTGCGCACCGGCGAGCTCGTAGTTGATCCACACCACTTCAGGGTTCGCGTCTCCAAGCGCGGCGGCCAGGCGTGTTCGCGCCTCGCGTAGCTCCGTCGCGGCCTTGGCGTACTGGCCTTGCTCGCGGTGCAGGCGGCCCAGACTGGCGTACGCGAAGTTGGTGTTCATGTTGTCGGGCCCGAGGCTCGCGGTCAGGATGGCGACCGCGGGGGTCAGCAGCGACTCGGCTTCGGCCAGCTGCCCGCGTGCCTGCGCGCTGCGGGAGATGTCGCTCATGGTCACGGCCACCTGATCGCTGCCCTCTCCCAGCGCCTTCCGCCGGCCTTTCAGCACCTCACGGAACAACGCCTCGGCCCCGGTCAGATCGCCCAGGAAGTACTTCATGCGCGCGTAGTTGTTCATGGTCAGCAACGTCTGCGGGTTGCCCGCTCCGTACGCCGCCACCTTCAGAGGAATGGTCTCGCGGTACACGGAGTCCGCCGCGTCAAAGTGCCCCAGGCTCGACAGCGCGCTCGCCAGGTTATCGAGCGCAGTCGCCACGCGCGACGCGCCGGCATCGCCAGCTTCGCGATAGGCGGCCAGCGCCTCGCGGTGGATCGCGAGCGCCTCCTCGGAGCGTCCGGAGTCGTTCACGTAGACGCCCACGGCGCTGAGCGCATCACCCACCGCCACCAACCCGCCGCCGCGCACTCCTCGTGCAACCACCACGGCTTCACGCGCCAGCGATTCCGCGCGTGCCATGGCACCCATGCGGTGATAGACCATCGCCAGCGTGAGCAGTTCTCCCGCGCGGTCAGGATAGTTGCCCGGGTGGATCTGCTGTCCGGTCTCGAGCCCCGCTCGCACCAGCGACTCCGCCGCGGCAAAGCGCCCGCGGCTGATTTCCACCTGTCCCATGTTGACCAGATCCACCTCGACGTCGGGGTTCAAGTCACCGCCGATCCGGCGGTGCATGTCGAGCGCAAGCCGGTAGAGCGAATCGGACTCGTCGTATCGTCCGCTGTAGTGCATCAGGTTGCCGAGTGCGTTGAATCCCACTGCAACGGTCCGGTCGCCGTTCGGGTGCAGAGCCTGGGTCATCGCCAGTCCCTCTCGCATGAGCGGCTCGGCCGCTTCGAACTGCGAGGCATCCAGCTCGATGCTGCCGAGCGAGATCAGTGCCTCCGCCAGGCTCGGGTTCGCTCCCTTATGCAGGGCACGCCACATGGCAACGCCCTCGCGGCCCACCGAGTCGGCGCGCGCCAGCCGGCCACTGCGCCAGCTGGTCTCGGCCAGCAGCGAGAGATCGGCAGCCAGGTCCGCGTGCGGCGCCCGACGCAGGCGACGATGCGTCTCGAACGCCGCGCGCGCGTGCTGCTCTGCCGCGGCAAGGTCGCCGATCTGCAGGTACGTGCGGCCCAGCACCTGCTCGATCCCGGCGGCCACGTCGGGTTGTCCGGCCAGCTCGGTGCGCACACGCCCGGCCGTGCGATCCAGGATCTCGCGCATGAGCGCCGTGTCCTGGCCGCGCGCGACCGATGGACCTGCGCCCTCGAGCATGTCGGACAGAAACGCGGCGACCTGCTGCGACTTGGCTGCCTCGTTGCGCGCGCGCAGAAACATGGCGGTGCTCACGATCGCCGACGCGACGATCGCCAGCAGCGCAACCGAGAGCGCGGCCACGAGCGGCTTGTGGCGCGCGACCAGCTTGCGCACCTGGTAGGCCGTGCTGGGCGTGCGCGCGAGCACGGGCTGCGAGTTGCGGTAGCGATCCAGGTCCTCGGCGAGCGCCGCAGCGCTCGAATAGCGTCGGTCGGGCTCCTTGGCGAGCGCCTTGAGCACGATGCTCTGCAGATCGGTGTCCACGCGGATCAGGCCGCTCGGCGTATCGCGCAGGGCTCGCGGCTCCTGCTCGCTGATCACGCGCATGGCCTCGGGCAGCGACACGCGGCTCACGTCATACGGCCGCTCGCCGGCGAGCATCTCGAACAGGATCACGCCGAGCGCGTAAACGTCTGAGCGCACATCGAGCGCGTGCGTGTCGCCGCGCACCTGCTCGGGGCTCATGTAGGGCAAGGTTCCGCGGATCGACCCCACGTCGCTCATGACGCTCATCTGCGAGTCGTCATCGGTGAGCCGCGCGAGTCCGAAGTCGAGGATCTTCACATCGAGGGCGGCCGCGGTGCTCGAACCGGTCGTGTCAGCGCCGAGCTGCGTGGGGATGACGATGTTCGAGGGCTTGAGATCGCGGTGGATGACGCCCCGCTGATGCGCGTAGTGCACGGCCTCGGCGATGCGGCCGGCGAGCGCGAGCCGGTGCAGCAGCTCGGCGCGGTTGGCGGGCGACGGCCGCGACGCCAGATAGACATCGAGCGTCGGGCCTTCGACCAATTCCATGGCGAAGTACGGCCGGCCGTCGGGCAGGCGCCCGGCACCATAGATGGCGCCGATGTTGGGGTGCCGCAGCCGGCCCAGCGTCTCGGCTTCGCGCCGGAACAGTCGCACGTGCAGCGCGTCGGTGTGCGCGCTGCCGCGGATCACCTTCAGAGCGACGCGCCGGCGCGGCTCCTTCTGCTCGGCCAGGTACACGACACCCATGCCGCCCTGCCCCAGCACGCCGAGCAGCCGGTAGCCATCGACCTCGGCCGGCATACCGCCCAACTCGGGCGGAGCCGCCTCGCCCGCCGAGGCGTGCATGGTTCGCGTCTCATCGTGTTCGTTGCGGGGCGGGCGCGGCTCATCGGACATGGATGCTCCACGTGGCAGTAACGGAGACGGCGTGTCGCTGGCTCCGAAAACACTCGGGCGCGGCGCCGGGATCCGGCGCCGCGCCCAATGTTTTGAGTGACGATTCGAGTCGCTAGTTCCCCGGCAGCGTGACCGTCTGCGAGGCGCTTCCGTTCGGGCCAGTCGGGGCCTGGACGAACGTCACCGGATGAACACCGCCGTTGCCGCCGTTGCCGGGCACGCCGGTCGTGAACGAGTTGTTCGAGTAGGTCCCACCGGACACACCCGCGTTCGCGACGCACGCGGTGATGCCGCCCGCGCCGCCGCCGCCGGCGCCACCACCACCGCCGCGAATGCCGGCCGCTCCGGTGCCACCGGTTCCGCCGCTGTTGGGCGCTCCGGTGCCGGCCACTCCACTCGCGCCGCCCGCGCCGATGCCGAAGAGGCCGCCCGCGCCGCCGTTGCCGCCTTGCCGCCGTTCTCAGACGTGAAGTAGCACAGGGAGAACG
>JABFRW010000200.1 GCA_013140805.1 Candidatus Eisenbacteria bacterium | reverse complement strand
GTATCGGACAGCCCGAGTCGATCGAGGCATTCGCTCACGGCACTTCCGAACCCGCCGGCGATCACGTTCTCCTCGACCGTCACGATGCGGCCGACCGAACGCGCGAGACCCGACAACAGGGTCTCGTCGAGCGGCGCTGCGAAGCGCGCGTTGACGACCGTCGCCGAGATGCCATCCGCAGCCAGCAGTTCGGCGGCTGCGAGCGACGGACGCACCATGGTGCCGAGTGCCACGATCGCCACATCCCCGCCGCCGCGCAGTTGCTCGGCGCGGCCGAGTTCGAGCAGCCGGGGATCGTCGGTCGGCAGCGTCTCGTCGGGCACGGCGGAACGCGGGTAACGCACCGCGATCGGTCCGGCGTGATCGAGGTGCGCGGCCGTCCACAACATGTCGCGCAGCTCGGTGCCGTCTTTCGGCTGCATCAGCACCATGCCGGGGATCATGCGCAGGTAGCCGACGTCGAAGACACCGTGCTGAGGCGCGCCGTCCTCGCCCACCAGGCCCGCGCGGTCGAGGCACAGCACCACCTTGAGCTTCTGAATGGCGACGTCATGGATGATCTGATCGAAGCCACGCTGAAGGAATGTCGAATAAATGGCGGTGAGCGGCAGGAATCCGTCGGCCGCGAGTCCGGCGGAGAACGTCACGGCGTGCTCTTCCGCCATGCCGACGTCGAAGAATCGGTGCGGAAGCTCGCGTGCGAATCCCGACAGGCCGGTGTTGTCGGTCATCGCGGCGGTGATTGCGACCACGTTCGGCAGGCGATGGCCGATGCGCACCACGGTCTCGCCGAACACATGACTGTAGGTCTTGCGCGAACCCTTGGAAGCTGTGCCGGTATCGGGATCGAATACCCCGACCCCGTGGAACGTGCAGGCGTCGGTTTCGGCGGGCGCGTAGCCGCGTCCCTTCTTGGTGACGATGTGCAGCAGCACCGGCTCGTCGAAGCGCTTGAGATCGGACAACGTCTCTTCGAGCACGTCCAGATTGTGACCGTCGATCGGACCGAAGTACTTGAGGCCCATCTCCTCGAACAGCACGGTCGGCACCACCAGGTTCTGCAGTCCTTCCTTGACGCGGCTCGCCGCTGCGCGGGCCTTCTCGCCCTTCGGGAGCTTGCCGAGCAAATCCCACACGTCGCCTTCCATCTGCCGGTAGAGCCGGCTGGTGGTGAGCTTGGTGAGGTAGCGGTGGATCGCGCCGATGTTGGGCGAGATGCTGTGCTCGTTGTCGTTGAGGATCACGATCAGGCGCTTGCCGAGCTCTCCGGCATTGTTGAGCGCCTCGAACGCCATGCCGCCGGTCAGCGCACCGTCGCCGATCACCGCGATCACGTCGTGCTTCTCGCCGCGCAGGTCCCGGGCGGCCGCGAAGCCGAGTGCGGCCGAGATCGAGGTGCTGCCGTGACTGGTCCCGAAGTGGTCGTGCTCGCTTTCGGAACGCACCGGGTAGCCGGCGAGGCCGCCGAGTGTGCGCAGCGTGTCGAAGCGCTCGACGCGTCCGGTCAGCAGCTTGTGAGGGTAGGACTGGTGGCCGACGTCCCACACGATCTTGTCGCGCGGGGAGTCGAACACCCGATGGAGCGCGATCGCGAGCTCCACGACGCCCAGGTTCGGCGCCAGGTGACCGGCGCGCCTCGCCACGGTCTGGATGATGAGGTGGCGCATCTCGGCCGCGAGCGTGAGGAGCTGTGCGCGCGAAAGGCCTTTGACGTCGGCGGGTGAATGGATGCGTTCCAGCAGGCTCATCGGATCCAATCCCACATCAGGGCGAATGTGACGCCGAGCAGCCCCCCGATCAGCACCTCGAACGGCGTGTGGCCGAGCAGCTCCATCAGGCGCTGAGCCTCGCGTTCCGAGTGCTCGAAGTGCTCTTCCATCAGGCGGTTGATGATCGCCGCCTGGCGCCCCGCGGCACGCCGCAGACCGGCGGCATCATACATGACGATCGCACTGAAATATAAGGTCACGCCGAACAGCGTACTCGTCACGCCGTGGTGAAGTGCGACCCAGGTCGAGAGCGCGCAAACCGAGGCGGCGTGCGAGCTCGGCATGCCGCCGGTCTCGACGAATCGGCGCAGATTCCAGCGCCGATGGCGCGCGTAGTGTGCAAACCCCTTCCACCCCTGCACCAGGAATCCGACGCTGAGTGCGAGCCAGAACGCTTCCGTAGGGCCTCCCGAGCGGGGTGGATCTTCCGTGACCGGCAGACGTTAGGGGGTGCGGCCGGCACTGCGCAACCGCGGCCCGCGCCGCCCGGCAGCCCCGACGCAGGACCCGGCGGTCGTTCGGGGTGCGATCATCGGTCGCGTTCTGCGACCGACTGCACGAGGTGACGCAGCAGCTTGCCGCGCGCGCCGATGCCGGCGAGCGAGGCGGAGACGTTCGAGAGCAGCGACTGGGCATCGGAACGCGCGCGCGCCTCGCCGACGGCTCCCGGGTAGGTCGCCTTGCCGCGGGCGACGTCGGTGCCGGTGCGCTTGCCGAGCTTGGCGAGTGAGGAGCCCGAGTTGAGCAGATCGTCGTGAATCTGAAACGCCACCCCGAGCTCGACACCGCACTGCCCGAGCGTCTCGACCACACTCGAGTCCGCCCCTCCCACCAGCGCCCCGAGCGCCATGCAGGTCCCGAGCAGGGCGCCGGTCTTACGCTCGTGAACCGCGGTGACGATCTCGAGCGTCGCAGGCTTGCCCTCGGCCGCCAGGTCGAGCGCCTGCCCCGCGATCAGTGCTTCGGGCCCGCTCGCCCACGCCAGCAGGCGCACCGCCTCGAGCACGCGCTCCGCGGCGACGCCTCGCTCGCCGAGTCGCGTCATCTCTTCGAACGCGAACGCGAGCAGCGCGTCGCCGGCCAGGATGCCGAGCGCCTCGCCGAACTTCTTGTGCGTGGTGAGGCGGCCGCGGCGATAGTCGTCGTCGTCCATGGCCGGCAGATCGTCGTGCACGAGCGAGAACGCGTGAACGCACTCGACCGCAGCGGCGGCCGGCAGCGCGTCCTTCCAATCGCCTCCGACCGCTTCGCAGGTGGTGAGCACGAACAGCGGCCGCAGCCGTTTGCCCGGCGAGAGCGCAGCGTAGCGAATCGCCTCGGACAGCGTCGTGGGCGCTTTGGCGTTCGCGGTCAGGGTCTGGTCGAGATGGGCTTCGAAGGCGGCGAGTCGATTCGCGAGGGGTCCCGTGGCGAGTGTGCCGATCGCATCGGAGTCCGGCGGGGCCTTGGTGACGGACTTCGATGCGGGTCGAGGACGCACGCTCGAACGGGCCTGCGCCGAGCGGCTGGTTCGACTCGCGGCGCTGCGACGGGCGGCGCTCAAAAGGGCAACTCGCCGTCGGACGGCTTGTCGGCAGCGCCGCGCGGGCCGTCCTCGATCGGCTCGGTGGCCGGTTCACCGTCGCTGCCTTCCACGAGCCGTTCGATGCGCTTTTCCGCCGCATCGAGCGTGTGCGTGAGGCGGCGTGAGAGCCGGATACCTTCCTCGTAGCGAGCGAGAGAATCTTCGAGCGACAGCTCGCTGCCCTCGAGCTGGTCGACGATGGTCTCGAGCCGCTCGAGGGCTTCCTCGAACGGCGGCCCCGCCGATTCGTCCGGCGCAGCGCCGGTCTTGCCGGCGCGGGGTGACTTAGCGGCCATCGGGTTCTCCGGGACGCACCGCGCTGATTCGGGCGTCGGCTTCTCCGCGTGCGAATTCGATCGTGAGGGAGTCTCCCACCGCGAGTTCGCTCGCCAGGCGCAGCAGCCTACCGTCGGGCGAACGCGCCAGGCAATAGCCCCGCTCGAGCACCAGCCGTGGCGACAGCGCTCTCAGTCGATCCCCGAGCCCCTGGACCCGTCGACGTCGCGCGTGAATCACCTCGACCACGCCATCGTCGAGCCGCTGCCGGGTGCCGGCGAGTTGCTGCCGCCGTTCGCCGATGCGCCGCGGCCACTCGCGCAGCCCGTAGCGCGAACGCACCGCCGCGAGCCGCTCGCGAAGTTGCTCGACGCGCGCCCGGATCGCACCGGTGAGTCGCTCGAGCTGATCGTCGACCCGCTGCTGAAACGCCAGGATCAAATCGCGCTGGCGTCGGAAGCCATACTTCTCGAGCAGCCGCTCGAGCCGACGTCGGCGCTCGCGCACCACCTGGAGCACGGCGCGGTCGAGTCGCTGACGCGCTGCGGTCACGGTTCGCGCGACTTCACGCGCGTCGCGGACCGCGAGCTCGGCGGCATTCGAGGGGGTTGCGGCGCGCACGTCGGCCGCCAGGTCCGCGAGGGTGGTATCCACCTCGTGGCCGACCGCGGAGATGGTGGGAATCCGTGAAGCGGCGAGCGCCCGAACCACCGGCTCTTCGTTGAACGCCCACAGGTCCTCGAGCGAGCCGCCGCCACGACCGACGATCAGCAGGTCGACGTTCCCGTAGCGGCCGAAGCGCTCGATCGCGGCGGCAATCTCGGCCGCCGCCCCTTCGCCCTGCACGCGCACCGGCGCGAGCACGATCTCGATCGAGGGCCACCGCGACCGCAGCACCGTGACGAGGTCCTTGACCGCGGCGCCGACCGGCGAGGTGACGAGACCGATGCGGCGCGGATAGCGCGGCAGCGCGCGCTTGCGCGCGGCGTCGAACAGTCCCTCGGCCGCGAGCCGCTGCTTCAACTCCTCGAGCGCCAGCAGCAGCGCACCGATCCCGGCCGGCCGCATCTGCCGCACGATCAGCTGATAGTTGCCGCGCGGCGCGTAGACGTCGACGCCACCGAACACCTCGACCTCGGCGCCGTCGCGCGGCTCGAACATCAGTCGGGAGGCCTGCGGCTTCCACATCGCGCACGCGATCACTGCGTCGCGGCCCTCCTTGAGGCTGAAGTAGAGGTGGCCGCTGTCCGGTTGCTTGAGCCCCGACATCTCACCGCGCACCCACACCGCCGGGAACGAATCGGCGAGCGTTTCCTTGATCGCGCGCGTGATCTCGCCGACCGAGAGGATGCGTTCGTCGGATGCGGGCTGCGTCGCCACGGCTCAGGCGCCTCGATCGGCGAAGCGCCGCCGCAGGCTGAGGATCTGATAGTGGTGCCCGGCGAAGTGCTCGAGCAGGTGATAGAGCACCCAGCTCACGTTGCCGAGGAATCGCCCGCCCTGCGGTCGCGGCAATTCGAACGTGCGCGCCAGCTCCGCTTCGTCGAGGGCGACCAGTGCGGCCCGCGAGTGCGAGCGCGCGCGGCGCAGCAAATCGTGAAAGTAGTCGATGTCGCGTTCCGCGAGGTTCGCCGGGGGCGGCGCTCCCGAGGCCAGTGGCATGCCGCCTTCCTCATAGGTGAGCGGCAGCGAGGCGGCCTCCCCCCATTCGCGTCCCAGCACGCCCATGTTGGTCCAGCCCACTTCGACCAGCGCGATGTGCGCGAGCAACATGCCCGGGGTGTTGTCACCCGGCTCCGGCTGCCACGCCAGTTCGCGCGGGGTGGCGGTCTTCGTGTCGTCGATGAGCCGTCGCAACTGCTCGTCGAGCTGGCCCAGGAACAGTCCCGCGGTGCGCGAGCGAGCGCTCGCGTCGGAAGTGATCGTGCGCTGAATGGTGGTGCTCATGAGCTCGAGACCTCGCATGCGGACTTCATCGAGGGGCGCCGGCACCCGCCCCGGTGCGCTGGGATTCCACCGCCTGAACCACGTTCGCCATCAGGGCCGCCACCGTCATGGGCCCGACGCCGCCCGGCACCGGCGTGAGTGCCGCGGCGACTGTGGCGACGTCCGGTGCGACGTCGCCCGTCAACCGGCTGCCCTTCGGGGCGTCGGGGTCGGCGACGCGATGGATCCCCACGTCGACCACCGTCGCGCCGCGCCGGACCCAGGTGGCGTCGACGAACTCGGGCCGGCCGATCGCCGCAATCAGCAGGTCGGCCGTGTTCGCGAGCGATTTCAATCTCGGCCCGCTCCCGCTGTGCCCCAGAGTCACGGTCATGTTCGAGCGCTTGCTGGACAGGAGTGTCGCCAGCGGGCGGCCCACGATGTTGCTGCGCCCCAGCACCACGGCGTGACGACCGGCCAGTGGCACCTCGTAGTAGCGCAGCAGTTCGAGCACGCCGCGCGGTGTCGCGGGAACGAAGCCCGGCAGGCCGGCCGCGAGCCGCCCCGCGTTGACCGGATGAAAGCCGTCGACGTCCTTGTGCGGAGGCACTGCCTCGAGCACCGCATCGGCATCCGCGGGGGCCGCGAGCGGCAATTGCACGAGGATTCCCGACACCGCGGGGTCGGCGCCGAGCGATCGCACTTTCTCGATCACGGCACGCGTATCGGTGCCGGCCGGCAGCGTCACACGGTGCGGCTCGATTCCGACTTCGAGGCATGCCTCGGTCTTGCGCTTGAGGTAGATCGCCGAAGCGGCGTCTTCGCCGACCGACAACAGGGCGAGTCGCGGCTCGGCACCGCTCGCTCGCAGCTCCGCGAGGCGCACGCGTGCGGCGCCTCGCAACGCGGCAGCCGGTTCGTCGCCGCTCAGGCGCCGCGCCGTCGCAGTCGCACCGATCACGTGAGGAATCTGGAGTCGTTCGATCGAGCGCGCTCGTCCGGTCGCAGGATCGAGGTTTAAAAGGCAGCCGTTGAGGCGCAGGTCGCCGCTCGCAGGTGACAGGCGCGCGGGCATCAGCGTGAGAAAGCGCTGGAGTGCCGCGGCGCGGTCCATGCCGATCACCGACTCGAACCCGCCCGTCATGCCGGCATCGCACAGGAAAGCGGTGCCGTTCGGGAGCACCCGTTCGTCGGCGGTCTGCACGTGTGTGTGAGTGCCGACCAGCGCGCTGATGCGACCGTCGAGATGCCATGCAAGCGCGACCTTTTCGGCCGTCGTCTCGGCATGGAAATCGACGAAGATCGCGTCGCAGCGACCCTTCAGATTCTCGAGCGCGACTTCGGCCGAGCGAAACGGATCCTCGTACTCCTTCATGAAGACGCGTCCGAGCAGATTGACGATGCCGATCCGCGTGCCATCGCGGGCGGTGAAGACGCCCCACCCCTGCCCCGGAGTTCCGAGCGGCATGTTCGCGGGGCGCACCAGGCGAGTCTCCGAGGCGAGGTATCCGAACGCCTCCTTGCGATCCCACAGGTGATTGCCGCCCGTCAGCACGTCGACACCCGCCGCGTAGAGCGCCTTCGCCGAGTCCTGGGTGAGCCCGAATCCGCCGGCCGAGTTCTCGCCATTGCAGATCACCAGATCGAGATCGTGACGCCGCCGCAGGTCCGGCAGCAGGTCTCGCACCACGTCGCGGCCGGGTGCGCCGATCACATCCGCGATGAACAACAGGTTCACGGGTGCGCTCCCCACGAGCGGGTGGCGACGGGCAGCGCGAGGGCGGCGCGTCCGGGTGCGAGCGCGCGACGATTCGCGGCCTCGAGCGGAGCCTCGACCCAGAAGCGGCCGTTGACGACAAACGTGAACGCGACCGAGTCCGGATCTCCGAGCGAGTCGAGCGAGCGCTTCAGCTCCCAGGTGCCCTCGTCGCGTTTCATCGGCCAGGCGTCGGGATCCCAGTCGTTGAACGAACCCACCAGAGAGACGCGGCGCACACGCAGCTCGTTCATGCGAATGCTGTCGCCGGTCGCACCGTAGGTGGTCCAGCGATAGCGTCGCGGCGAGAACACGAAACGCGCCCGCTCGCTGCGAACGCGAACCCCGTAGTTCGTCGCGGTGGCGGGGCGCTCACGCTTCGCGAGTGCGAGCACCATCGCCACCGCGGCCAGCGCGATCGCCAGGCATGCGAGCAGTCGACCCATCGAATTGGCCTCCGTGCCTACTTCGCGTACTCGACCGCGCGCGTCTCGCGGATCACCGTCACGCGGATCTGTCCCGGGTACTGCAATTCTTTCTCGATGCGGCGTGCGATCTGTCCCGCCAGGTCGTGCGCGCGCGCGTCGTCGACCTTGGCGTGCTCGACCATGATGCGGATCTCGCGTCCGGCCTGGATCGCGTAGGACTTTTCGACTCCCGGAAACGCGCCCGCGATGCGCTCCAGCGCTTCGAGCCGCTTGATGTAGATCTCGAGGCTCTCGCGCCGTGCCCCGGGGCGTGCGCCCGAGATCGCATCGGCGGCCGAGATCAGCACCGGCCACAAACTGCCACCCGCGTAGTCGTCGTGGTGGTAGCCGATCGCCTCGAGCACCGGCTGCGGTTCGCCGTAGCGGGCCGCGACTTCCATGCCGAGCGCCGGATGCGTGCCCTCCTGGTCGTGATCGATCGCCTTGCCGATGTCGTGCATGAGGCCCCCGCGCTTCGCCATCTTCTGCTCGAAGCCGAGCTCGGCCGCCATCATGCCCGACAGGTGTGCGACCTCGATCGAGTGCCGCAGGATGTTCTGACCGTACGAGGTGCGGTAGTGAAGGCGGCCGAGCAGGTGCTGCAGTTCCGGGTGGATGCCGTGCACACCGACTTCGAGGCACGCCATCTCGCCGAGCTCGCGAATCTTGCCTTCGACCTCCTCCTTGACCTTGGCGACCACTTCCTCGATCCGCGCGGGGTGAATGCGGCCGTCGGCAACCAGGCGCTCGAGCGCCTGACGCGCGATCTCGCGTCGAACCGGATCGAAGCCGGACAGGACAACGGCCTCGGGTGTGTCGTCGATGATCACGTCGACGCCGGTGATGGTTTCGAACGAGCGGATGTTGCGGCCCTCGCGCCCGATGATGCGCCCCTTCATGTCTTCACTCGGCAGATGCACCACCGACACCGTCGACTCGCTGACCTGGTCGCCGGCGTAGCGCTGGATGGCCACGGTGATGATCTTGCGGGCTTCGCGCTCGGCGTTGCGCTGCGCGGTCTCGCGGACCTCGGCGACCAGGCGTGACGCCTCGACGCGCGCCTCGCTCTCGACCGCTACCACCAGTTCGCGCCGTGCATCGGCGGCGCTGAGCCCCGCGATGCGCTCGAGGCGCAGGGCCTGATCGGCGAGCAGTGCATCGAGCTCGGTATTGCGCGCGGTGACGGACTGCTCGCGCTGGCCCAGCTCCTGCTCGTGGCGCTTCATGTCGCGGTCCTTCTTCTCGATCACCTCGACACGGCGATTGAACGCGACTTCACGTTCCTGAAAGGCCCGTTCGGCCTCGAGTTGGGCCTGCCGCTGCGCGGCGATCTCGCGCTCGCCCTGCTGGCGCAGGCGCAACGCCTCTTCCTTGCCCTCGAGCACCGCGGTGCGGCGCAGCGCCTCGGATTCGCGCGCGGCGTCTTCGGTCACACGCTTGGCCTGGCGCTCGGCGCTGCCGAGCTGGGCGACCGCGCGACGGGCGCGCAGCAGGTAGCCGGCCGTAAACGACAGCGCGGCACCGAGAACGATGCCGCCGATCCAGCCCCACGTATTCATCACACCCTCCCGGCGGAACCGCGCGGAGGCGCCTCAGCGCCGGGCCGCGGGCCCGCGAGCGGGAAGAAAAATCCCCGCCGAAATACCGTGTGCAGGAGAGTTCTTGAGACCTGGAAGAACCAGGTGGGTCCGCCTTCGACCGGGTGAGTCCTCCGCCAGACCTTGTGGCCCGGGGTGCGACGTCGCCAGCCACCGACAGTCCCTTTGAACGTATTTGATGGTTCAAGAACTTCATCGTGCATCACGAGCACGGCAGGGAAATCACGTCGAATGAAGCGCCGAACCTCCGAACGAACGGTCGCTCACCGCGTCTCGCCGTCCTGCAGAACTTCCTCCAGGACCGCATTGAGACGCGCCGCATGGGTGTCGAGCCATCGCTGCTGATTCTGGTGCGACGCGCGCTCCTTGTGCAACTCATCGGCGATGTTGAGAGACGCCAGTATGGCCACTTTCGACAGCGTCGCCACCGGGACCTTCTCGGTGATCTCGCGCATCTTGCGATCCACGTACGCGGCGACCTCCAGAATGTACTGCTGGTCGGCCTCGCTGCGGATCGTATAAGTGTGGCCGAAGATCTGGACCTGGACGACGCTTTTCGTGTCCATCGGTGCCTCCGGCTCGCCGTGATCGCCCTGCGTTGGTTTGGTTTCAATTCCCTCGCAAACGGCCGAGGGCTATGCGTCGAGGCGTTCGAGCTTCTGCGCGATCGCTTCGATCTTCGAAGCCACTTCGCGCCGCTCGCTGTGCCATTCCTTCTGCTCCTTGCGAAGCGTCTGGATCTCGGACATCAGCGCCGGCACGTCCTGGCCCTGGAGTTTCGTTTCGGAATCCGCCACTCGTTGCTGCAACTCGTCGCGTTCGCGGCCGAGCTTCTGATTCTCGTCGCGCAGACGCTGCACCAGCGCCGCGGCGCGTTCAACGCGCTCGGCCAGCCGGTCGAGATCCGTCGTCATCGTCAGCGTGTCCTGCGTCATCGTTCTCTCAATCGGCCGCCGCATTCCTTCGCGACCGCCGCGGTCATGCGGTCGAGGCTCGCCTGCACTTCGGCTTCTTCGAGCGTGCGCTCCGCGTGCTGGAATTGCAGCGCGAAGGCGAGGCTCTTCATGCCGGCCGGCATTCCCGTTCCCGCGTACACGTCGAACAACTCGATGGTCTGCAGCCACTCACCCGCCGCCGTCGAATTCGCACAAGCGATACGCGAAGCGCCCAGCGCAACTCCAGCGCTGGCAGCGAGTTTCCAGCCGGAGGCAGAATAGGCTCGCGATTCCGGACAGTCAACGCCAAATTCGTCCGGGCAGCCGCTACCCATTTGCCTTCTGAGCGACGCCCTTCTGCTCTTCGTCGATCCACTCGTGGACGACCTTGGCGAGCAAGGTGAGCGGCAGCGAGCCGTTCGTGAGCACCACATTGTGGAACTTACGGATGTCGAAGCGATCGCCTAGGACTTCCCTCGCGTGGGCGCGCAGCGCGAGGATTTCGAGCTGCCCCACCTTGTAGGCGCACGCCTGCCCCGGGTTCACGATGTAGCGTTCGATCTCGGTCGCGACTTCACTCGAGTCCATGCCGGTATTGGAGACCATCCACTTGATCGCCGAGCCGCGCGTCCAGTGCTTGCGGTGGATGCCGGTGTCGACCACCAGTCGCACGGCGCGGAACAGCTCAGCCTGAAGTGCACCGATCGAATCGTACGGCGTGGGCTGGAATCCGTTCTCGAGTGCGAGCCGCTCGGCATAGAGCCCCCAGCCCTCGGCGTAGGCCGTGAACGGAAGTACTTTGCGGAAGAACGGCACTCCCTTCAGCTCCTGCTGGATCGAGAGCTGGAAGTGATGGCCCGGAATGCCCTCGTGATAGGCGAGCGTGCGCATGTCCGGGCGCGAGGTCTCGTTCGGGTCGCGAAGGTTCGCGAAGAACACGCCGCCGCGCGAGCCATCGAACGCCGCCGGATTGTAGTAGGCGCCGGGCGATCCCTTTTCGTTGAACTCGGGCACCCGGTGGACTTCGAGCTTCGCCTTGGGGCGCACGTCGAACAGATCCGCGACGCGACGATTCGCGTCGTCGAGGATCGCCTGATAGCCCGCGAGGATGCTCTCTCGCGCCGCCGCGACCGTGCCGCCGAAGTGAAAGCGCGGCTCGTCGCGCATGCGCTTGACCGTCGCTCCGAGCTCGCGCGCGTCGTAGCCCTGCCGGTGCAGAATGTCGCGCATCTGAGTCTGGATCCTCGCGACTTCCCCCATCCCGATCTGGTGGATGCTGTCGGCCGGCAAGTCCGAGGTCGTGAACGTTCGCAGGCAGTAATCGTAGTAGGCGTCGCCCTTCGGCAGCTTCCACACGCCGTCGTCGTCGGTGGCGGTCTTGATCTGCCGCTCGACCACGGCACTCATGCGACCCCACGCGGGGTCCACGACTTCGCGAATCGCCGACTCGAGCTCGCCGAGCAACTTCGTCCGTTCCTCGGCCTTGAGGCCCTTGAGTTCATTCTTCGTGCTGTCCGCGAAATGCAGGTAGAGCGGATTCGCCTTGGGCTCGAGTGCCTTGAACTCGTTGACCTGCGTGAGCACCTTTTCGAGCACCCAGCGCGGCGGCATCACGCCCTGCTTCTCCCGCAGTTCGACGCCCGCGAGCAGCTGGTCCACGGCCACGCCGAACTTGCGCGTGCGCTTCACGTAGTTGCGCGCGTCCTCCGCGGTCTTGAGCGGCTGCAGCGTGGTCATGAACTCCGGCAGCTGACTCTGGAATCCGCGCAGCTGGTTTAGCGGATAGTCGTAGAACATGAACGGCTTGCCGCGCTGCTGGTCCTCGAGGAAGTAGTCGAGCACCTCGGCCGATAGTCGCTCCTTCAGAGTCATGCCTTTGCGCGAGTAGCTCCGAAGCATCGCGAGGTTCTCGTCCACCATCTTCGCGTCGGCCTGAGTCTTCGCGGGCGAGAAGTCGCCGAGGTCATCCTGGTAGTAGGAGATCGGCGTGCCGTTGAAGATGCCCAGCATGGTGAGCATCATCGGTTCCTTGACCGCGAAGCGCAGGAACACGCGCGCATAGAACGCGTCGATCTGCCAGGGACGGAACCAGATCGTGGGCACCAGCCAGATCGCGGCGACCGCGAGCAGCACCAGAAGCACGCGTCCGAACCAGCGGCGAACGTTTCGAGCCAACGGAATCCTCCCCGCGCTTGTACGTGTGTGAGGCGCGACTCAGGCCGGGAAGCGGCCGAGTAAGCGCGTATCGAGTCTCAGAAATCGTGGATTCGTCCGGATACGGGGTGCGAGGCGGCGATCCGGTCGGGTCGTTTCGACTCACTTGAAGGAGATGGGAATGTCGAGTGCGCGAATTCTCGCCTTCTGCGCGAACCGTAGCATGTACAGGAGTCGCGTCGACGGCGTCTCGCGCTGAGCGGCAAGTTCGTCTTCGATGAGATAGTTCAAGAGTCGGATCGTCTCACACCAGAGATCTGCAAAGTACATCCAGGGCACGAGGTATTGCAGCCCGGGGTCCAAGTTGCGTTTCGTCGCCGCCGATTGTCGCGACAAGCGCAGAGCGAGCCAGAGTCCGGGAAGTCGCTTCGAGAATGGACTGGCCTCATCGTCCTTAAGCTCGACACGGTTGAACAGTCTCTGTGGTGGCGCCTTCGCGTCGATTCTTGAGTCGTCCTCGGCACGGTCGAGAAAGAGCTCGAAGAGTGACAATTCGAGCCGCACGAAATCGGAGAACAGATGATCGGTCCTCTGCATCTCCGTGCAGTCGATCACCCGGACCTGTCCTGCGTCGATGTCGACCAGCACATTGTCAGCGTGCAGGTCGCCATGAGCCAAGTGCTCGTAGTTCGGCCCCGGCGCGATGATCCGCGCTTTGGTCAGCTCCCGACCCGTGATTGGACCCACGCGGAATGTAGAGCGCCGCTGGAACAGATTCGGCGCTTCATAGCGCCAGCCGGGCGTTGACCCGAGTCGACTCAGCGAGTTCTCGATCCGCTTATCCGGATCGCTCAGGTACTTGAGCATCGACCGTCCCTTGGCGGTGGCAATCGGGGTGTCGAGTGCTCTCAGGAGCGAGTGAATCGTCGCTCGCAGCCCGTCCAGACTCTTGGCCGGGCAGGAAAGAAGGGCGCGCGAGAGCGTAGTCCTCGAAGTCAGTGCGGTAAACGATCCGACATAGCAGTCTCCCACCGCGGTCCTGTTCCCGGCGCGCTGTTTGGGCACCAGCACGAATCGCTTCCAATGCGGATCCCGGCTCGCATTCCGTTCCGCGAGCAACTCAGAGGTTGCATTCGATCGCGGTCGAAGTTTTAGGAAGAACTGCGATGCCGAGCGACCAGAGGATGGTTCCTGCAGGTTCACGAAGAGCTTGCCCGAACGGCTGTGGCCGGCGACTGGATGGGAAATCAATGCGGCCGCCCGATTGTCTCGATTCCTTCGTCTACCATCCCAGAACTGTTGGATCACCACGTCGCTAGCGAGATAGGTCGCCAGCCCGCCCTGAGGCGAAGACTGAGTGGCGTCGTCGAGCTCGGGAAGTCGCCAGCCAGGTGGCAGGTCGTCCGCTTGAATTGGCAATTGCCAGTTGCGTTTCAGTCGCGGCAGCCGTTGCTCCAGCGCGAGCAGCACGGATTGCGCGAGCCCCTCAGGATTGGACAAGTCGACCGTGATGCTGTCCCAGTCCGAGTACTCCCTGAGATCGATCGCGGCGTGATCTTCCTCCCCCGGCATCGATGCCTGAGTCATTAGAACGATGCGAGGAGCTAGGCTCGGGTTCTCGCGTCCACCCTCCCGCTTTCCGTTCCAGCGTTGCTCGGCAACGAGTGTCTCGATCGTCAATCGTCGTGCCGCGGTGCCGGCGTTCGATAGCACGTCTAGAAAGACAAAATGCGGTGGGAAAATCTGTGATTTCGAGGCGACGTCATCGAGGGAGGACGCAAGCAGAAACTCGGCCCGCCGCTCCATCCCGACGCGAAGCGTCTCGGTGAGTTCCGGGTCCAAAGAGTTCCAACTGGCGGTGCGACTCGAGCACAAGAGGACGCGCGGTCTCAGCGGCTGGGCGGCACTCATCGAACGATCCGAAGCAGGAACACGAGCTCATAGCCACCCAATGGAAGGAGTCGCGGCCGGTTGCCAAGAAAACAGGAGTACCGGGAGCAGAGCTCGTCGAGCGCGTTGGAGTCGAATAGGACCGTCTCGCGCGTGAAGCTGCGGGTCTCGGGAGGCAGGAAGTCGAGGATTTCCGCGGACTGATCGGGAACTGCGACCGTCAACTTGAGAAACCGTTCCTGCTTCGACCCCTCCGTCCGATCGCATCGGATCTGGATGGCTCGTAGTCGCTCGGGACCTGCGGACGCGTGCGCGATGCCGACCATGCTCAGTAGCACGGTTCTGAGATGACGCGGCGGAAGTCCGATCTGCGCATTTCGTCCCACCTTGAGGAGCGAGCTCGCCAGTTCCTCGAAGTGGTTTCGCGCCAGGGATCCCTTTGCGGGCGCGCCATCCCGTCGGGCGCTCGTATGAATGAGTGCATCGCGGACGCGCATGTGCAAACCCGATGACACGGGGTCGAGGAGTGCCACACGTCGCTCGAGCTGTCGCCGGGACCGCGTGATCACCTCGGTCAAGAGGTGAACATCCCCCGGTGCGAGCCGACCGGTACGAGAGATCTCGTCGAGTCGGCGTTCAGCCAGTCGCAGGCCGATCGCATCCAGCCTTTCCTGATCTACGGCCGTCTCGGACGCCATGATTCCGTCGATCATCTGGGCCGCGAGTGCAGCATAGACAAGGATGAGCGGGCGCAAGAGCTTCGGAATGCCGTACGGGATCGGTGATCCCAAGAGCAGAACACCCACCAACCGCCCGCCGCTGACGAGCGGTACCGTGAACTGGCTTCGGGTGGAGAGCTTAACCGGACGGTAGTCCTCGCTCGTCGTGACGTTTGGCGAGTAGATCTCTCTTCCCGTGCGCGCAACCTTCAACACGATCCCGGAACGACGCTCCGCGAGGTCGATTTGAAGTCCGGCAGCATTGTCGCGAATCTGCTTCGAATTGAGCCCCGCCGTGGCCGCGGCGCGCAACTGAAGCGAAATGCCGCGCCGAAGCAGGATCGCCACCTCCGCGTCTCGATGCAACAACGCATGGAGCGCTTTGGCAATGCGACGCAATCGCGCGTCGTTCCCCAACGCGGTTCCACTGTCTTTCAATTGTCGGGCGGAATACGCGAGGCGATGATGTTGAAGCCGCCGCAGGAGCCCGACAAGTCGTGATCCTAACGCGATTCCGAATTCCGGGCTGAGAAGCGAGCGAGTAATGTGCGGTGGCCGGTTCGCAAATTCCAGATTCAGCACCGCGAGCAGCTGCCGACTGCGGGGCTCGAATATCGGAACCGTGACCTGGTATCTCGTGTCCGGGTGGAGTTTGCGATAGTCCTTGCGGCGTCGGCTCACACGACCGAAGAACGGCGCGTGCGTCCGCGCGACTGTTCCAACGATTCCTTCTGACTCCGTCACGCGCCAATCGCGAATCACATCGTCGTCGATCGGGTAGCCCTCGTGGACGATGAAGTCGAAAGCTAGATTGCGAAAGAAGAACAGTCCCGAGGCATGCGCGTCGAAACGGCGATTGAGACGTGCGAGCAGGCGCCGATAGGCGATCGAAACCGTCTCGGTGGAGGCCACACGGCGTGCCGTGAATGGATCACTGCTGACCAGAGTTTCCAGACGGGAACTCTTCCAGGCGTCTTCGAGCAGCTTGACGGAGTGGACGACCTGCTTCGCCCCCATGGCTATTTCGCCCCCGTCTGCGCAGCGGCGAACGCCGTCTTGGCGATGACGTCCCACTGACGCTCCATCTCGTCCCGCTTCGACATGTAAGCGAGCGTCGGTGAAGGCGGACCATGGAGACGAATCTGGTCGTACTTCATGGCCAGATCACGAATCTCGATCGGGTCCGTCGAAGTTGCGTCCTTGAGTCGTTCGAAAGTGGATTCGAGTTCCTCGACGTTGTCCACGTACGCGAGCGTCTTGGTCAGCAATCGGAAGCCAGCGTAGCTCACGAGAAACGTCAGAAGTATTTCGATCGAAAGTTCGGAAACGGGCCTCGCGACCCATCTACCGAAGGTCGAGCTGATGCACCAGAGGGCCGCGCCGCCGATCAACACTGTCAGTAGCTGCAGTTGCTTCAGTGTCGCCTGCTGAATCTGCAGCGAGAAATAACAGCTGTATCCGTAGACATACTTGAGAGGGCTCGTGGTGGCTCGAGCTTCGTCGGCACGAATGAAGCGGAGAAAGTCACCTCCCGGCAAGCGTGCTCCGATTGCGCGAGCGAGGCCGCTTAGCCAGGTCTTCCCGGCGGCCGGCAGCGAATGCCTCGCGTCCGCCGCTCTCCGCATGAGCGCACCGCGAAGCTTGCGCGCATGAGCGTGGGGCCCGCGCTTGAGCAAGTTGACGATGATGCTGGTCACCAGCAAGACCGGCGGAATCAAGATCAACCGATCGGGTGGGTGGTCCTCAGGCAGCGTCGTGAGGTAGACGATGAAGGCGGCGCAGCCAGCCTCGATCAGAATGTCGAGCATCTCGAGGAACTTTGCGAGTTCTTCGAAGCCTCGAGACTCGGCCAACAATGCGTCTTCCGGACTTGCTTCGGGAGGTTTCGCGGCCATGCGACGGTCTCCTGAGACGCGCCTATCGGCGCGGGCGGGGCAAGCAACGAGCACACTATCTAGGCAGATTGAAAATTGCTACGTGCGATCGCGAAGTTGCGCTTGATGCTGCGTCGAGACGGATTTCACGATCCGTTCTAGTCGCTCGGAGATCTCGGACTCGGTCAGTGTCCGCGTCAAATCCTGAAACACGAGCCGATAGGCGAGGCTTCGAGTGCCGGCCGGCGATGACGATCCGCGATAGTGATCGAACAGATCCACGGACCGCAGGCTCTCGCCTCCGGAGGCGAGAATACTGTGCTCCACCTCGCCACTGAGTACCTGATGCGGAACATGGAAGGCGACATCACGGTGAACGGCCGGATACCTGGGCAGCGGCGTCGCGGTACGAACCTCCACAGAAGACTGGATTAGCGATTCCATTTCGACCACGAACAGAAAAACCGGCTGATCGATCTCCCAGGTGCTCAGGAACGCCGCTGACAATTCGCCCAGCCAGCCGATCGGCTTCCCCGCATGCGAGATTCGGGCACCGCCGGCGCCTCTCCAAAATCTCGAAGCGTGCGGATGCCAGCCGGACTCACCGGCCTGCATGCGGGCGAGCCACGCCTGCGCCATTCCCTTCGCATCGAGAAAGTCGACGGCTCCCGACGGATCGAATGCATCCTTTGGACTCGCCGGTGCGGGATCGTGCGTGTGCGCGAGTCGTTTGCCCGAAAGCACCGCCGCGATCTGAAGCGACTCCACCGGAAGCGGGCCCGATGTGTCGGCGAACACCCTCCCCACTTCGAACAGTCGAACGGCGCCCGCACGTTGCCGAAGGTTCAGCGACGTGGCCCGCAGGAGTCCGGTCACGAGGTCTCCGCGCAGCCACTCCCCTTCTTTCGACATCGGATTGAGGAGTCGCAAGTGGGCCGCCTGACGATCGAGCAGTGCGGCGGATTGTGCGTTCTCGGCCTCCGACACGAGTGAAGAAGTGATCGCTTCGTCGATCCCCAGTGCGACCATCGCGTCGCGAGCGGCGCGCACGCAACGCTCGACCGGCGATCGTCTCGCGTAGGCTCCGCTCGATCGAATCGGATTCTCGGGGATCCGATCGTAGCCATTCGCTCGCGCCACCTCCTCGACGAGGTCGGCCTCCACCGTGCAATCCGGTCGCCACGAAGGAATCGTGACGTCGAGCTCGCCAGCAGACTCGCGAACCCCGAACTCGAGTCCCGCCAACAATTCGGCACAGCGTTCACTTTGCAGCGGAATGCCGATCAAGCGCTCGCAGCGAGAGGCACGCAGTCGCATCACTCGCGCGACCGGTGGAGTCGACTGAAACGCGGATCGCTCGATGCGCGCGTCGGGTGCAACGTGCGCGAGCAACGCGTCGAATCGTGCGACTGCTCGTGGTCCGAGCTCCGAATCGACTCCGCGCTCGTAGCGGCGCGCCGCCTCGGTGCGGAGCCCCTGAGCCTGAGAGCTGCGGCGCACGCATCTGGCGTCGAAATGCGCACAGGTGAGCAGAATGGTGCGCGTGCTCGCTTTGACTTCGCAGTCGAGGCCGCCCATGACACCCGCGATGTCGAGCGCTCTCGAAGCGTCGGCGAGAACCAGCACCTGCTCGGACAATGTGCGGGCCGTGCCATCGAGCGTCGTGATCCGCTCGCCGGGTGTCGCCCAGCGAACGCGAAGCTCTCGTCCCTCCAGCTTGTTAAGGTCGAACGCATGCATCGGGTGCCCGAGTTCGAACAGGACGAAGTTCGTGATGTCGACGATGTTGTTGACACTGCGCTGGCCCATGAGCGCAAGGCGGGCGACCAGCCAATCCGGTGAGGGGCCGACGCGAATTCCCGAGATCTCCTGGGCGTAGATCGAGGTGCAGGCCTCGGGGGCGAGATTTTGGAGTGGGAACCGCTGATCGGGCACGGGAGCCGCCAACATCAAATCGACCGCGCCGGGCTGCCACGAGCCAGCGAGGGCCGCTTTTACTTCGCGGGCCAGGCCCATCACGCCGAGTCCGTCCGGACGGTTGAATGGAGTCTCCACGTCGAGCACCGCGTCGGACGGTCCCAAGACCGAGTCCAGCGCCGCGCCCGGCGTCGAAGGCACCGAACCTCCGGAAGTCGGAACGCGGAACAGTCCGCCGCCCTCGGAGGTGCGTCCGAGTTCGGTCTCGGAGCACAGCATTCCCGGGCTCACCACCCCTCGGATCTTCGATTCGCGAATGCGCAGGCCGCTCGGCAGCACGCTGCCAACCGGGGCCAGCGCCACGAGCCAGCCGAGTTCGAGCTCCGGCGCACCGCACACGATTTCGAGGGAGCGCCCTCCCAGATCCACGGTCACCAGCCGCAGTCTATCGGCTCCGGGATGCGGACGGATCGCGTCGATACGCGCGACCAGCAGCCCCGGCAGCGGCGGACGCGTCCATGCCCAGTCGACCACGTAGAAGCCCCGCGTCGTGAGGGCTTCGGCGATCACCTCCGGCGATCCATCCACCGCGACCAGTTCACGCAACCACGAAATCGGCAGTTTCATTTGGACTTGGTTCTCTCAGAACTGGTGGAGGAACCGCAGATCGTTTTCCAGGAAGGATCGAATCTCGGACACGTGATGTCGGCCCATCGCGATACGCTCGAGCCCCATGCCGAACGCGAAGCCCGTGAACTCCTCGGGATCGATGCCGACCGCACGGAACACATTCGGGTGCACCATGCCGGCGCCCAGCACCTCCACCCACTTGCCGCCCTTGCACACCGGGCAACGCTGGTCGCCGTTCGCATCCTTGATCCGGCCGGTTCCCGTACAGGAGGCGCACTGAATGTCCATCTGCACGCCGGGCTCGACGAACGGAAAGTAGATCGGAACGATTCGAGTCGGGACGTCGGCCCGATAGATCGCTCGCGCGAAGGTGTTGAGCGTCGACTTGAGATCCGCCATCGAGATGTCCCGATCCACGCACAGGCCGTCCATCTGGTGAAACTGGTCCATGTGGCTCGCATCGATCGCCTCCGCTCGGTAGACGCGTCCCGGAAATACCAGTCGCAGAGGTGGTTCGATTTCCTCCATCGCGCGCACCCATCCCGGCGAGGTGTGCGTGCGCAGAACCCGTCCGCCGCCGAGCAGGTAGGTATCCTGAGCGTCCCGCGCCGGATGGTCGGGAGGAAAATTGAGCTTCGCAAAGTTGTACTCGTCGAGCTCGACCTCGGGGCTCGTGTAGACGGTGAAGCCCAACCCGTGAAAGAGATCGAGAAGTTCGTCGCGCACTTGCGCGAGTACGTGAGTGCGCCCCGTCCACGAGCGCCGGCCCGGCAGGGTGACGTCGATCGCTTCGATCGATTCCGCGACGCGATCGAGGCGCTCTCCTTGGGCCTTCTCGAGCTCCTCGAGCAGCCGTTTGGCGAGATTCAGCGCGCGGCCGACCAGCCGCTTCTGTTCGAGCGGCAACCCGGGTACCTGCGTCAGTGCGGCCGAGTAGGCACCGTGTTCTCTCGACAACGCCCGGTTTCGTACCGCCTGCAGGGCGTCGCGGTCCCTGGCACCCGCCAACGCGCGGGCGAACCGAATCGTCTCGTCAGAAACGGACTCGCTGATCGCGCGTAGCTCCGCGATCGAGTCGCTCCAGTTCGGCAGCAACTCCGACGGCTCGCCGCTGCTCCACGAAGGATCAACGGCGGCGCCCAACAGTTCCGCGATTTCGGCCATGGACCGCCTAGGCGGCGGCGGACTTGGCGACGTCCGCCAGCTTCGCGAACGCTGCCGCGTCGCGCACTGCGAGATCCGCGAGCAGCTTGCGGTTGACCTCGACGTTGGCGCGCTTCAGGCCCGCGATCAGCGTGCTGTAGGACATCCCGTTGATCCGGGCGGCGGCATTGATGCGGGTGATCCACAGGCTCCGAAAGTCGCGCTTGCGCAGGCGGCGATGCTCGAAGGCGAACTGCCCGGCCCGCTGCATGGTCTGCAATGCGGTCTTGTAGAGCTTGCGACGGCCGCTGTAGTTGCCCTTGGTCGTCTTGAGAACTTTTTTGCGGCGTGCGCGTCCGGGAACGACGGTTTTTGCGCGTGGCATTGGACTCTATCTCCTGCCGAACGGCGTCGCGGTGACGCGAGTCGGGTGGGGGTCGGCGTTGAAGGTTCGAAGGGAAGCGGCTAGCGGCGACCCAGCATGCGCAGGACGCGGTCCTGGTCCGGAGCGGCCACCAGCGTGGTGCCGACCAGCTTGCGCTTGCGGCGACGCGACTTGCCGATCATGCCGTGGCGCAGCCCCGACTTCGCACGCGAAGCTTTGCCACTGCCGGTGACCTTGAAGCGCTTGGCGGCGGCGCGATTGGACTTCATCTTGGGCATTTCGTTCTCCTGATCGCCGCATCCTCGAACGGGCGCGCGGCTCTTATGCCGAAGGCGGGGTTAGACGCCGTCCGGACTCGGTTCTGGATTTTCGATCTTGGGTGCGGCCTTCGGCTGCTGTTGCTGTTGCTGCTGAGGCTTCGGCGCCATGACCAGCGTGAGCGTGCGGCCTTCGGAGCGCGCGTGCTGCTCGACCTGCGCGACGTCCGCGAGTTCGCTCACGATTTTCTCGACCAGACGGTGTCCGATTTCCTGATGCGCCATTTCGCGACCGCGGAACATGATCGTGAACTTGACCTTGTCACGCTCGCCGAGGAACTCGCGCGCGTGGTCCATCTTGAAGCCGTAGTCGTGGTCGTCGATCTTGGGCCGCATCTTCACTTCCTTGAGCTGCATCACGTGCTGATTCTTGCGAGCCTTGCGCGCGCGCCGGTTCTGCTCGTACTTGTACTTTCCGTAGTCCATGATCCGGCACACGGGAGGCCGGGCGGTCGGCGAGACCTCGACCAGATCGAGCCCCTTGGCCTGCGCCATCGCAAGCGCATCGCGCGTCGCGACCACGCCGACCTGGGAGCCGTCCTCGCCGATCACGCGAACTTGCGGGACGCGGATGCGCTCGTTGATGCGGGGCTCGGGTGCACGTTGGGCCGAAATAGCTGAACCTCCTGTTGGCGCACCAGCGCGCCGGGGAAAAGACGAACGCCGGGTGGAATCCCGGCAAGCGGAATCCCCACCCGGCGTCGGACCGGCAAGGCCACGTGCGTGTACGCGGTGTGGCCTGGACCCTTGAGCGGGGCCACGAGGGCCCGCGGGGGTGAGAAGCGCGGGGGCTTCTGCTTACGAGAACGGCGCGCAGTCTAGGCCATCCCGAGCCCGGCTGGCAAGGTTTCCGTGGTCCTCCCCCACGATCGCCTACTGGCGAACGAATCGAGCGGTATCCGGGGCTTCGAGCACCAGCCGAACACCGATCACGCGGCCGCGGGTGTCGCGCTCGAACCAGCCCGGATAGGAGCGGTCGGCCTCGAACGCATCGACGTCGCCGAATGCGAGCGGCAGCGGCATCGTCCCGAGCTTCATCGAAAGCTCAGGGCCGCGCGTCGCGACCGAGAGCGGTCCCCAGTCCGGGTGCTCGTAGCGCCCGGCGTAGGCCGACGCAGGCGCGGACAGCCGCGCGCGGACCGTCGAGTCGCGGCGATCGGAGGTTGCGAGCTCGGGCGCCGCCATCGCCAGCAGTCGTGCGGTCACGTCCGCGGGCTCGACCCCGAGCAGCAGATCGTAGAGCTCGGCCGCGATCGCTTCGGCGGCGAACATCGAAATGCCACCGCGATTCGCGAGCACCACGACACCGGCCCGCCGCGAAGGCATCAATCCGATCAGCGCGCTGGCCCCTTCATATCGGCCATTGTGGACCACGAGCGGGACGCCTCGATGCTCGCGCAGATCCCATCCCAGCCCGACCCCGACACGCTTCTGC
>JABFRW010000199.1 GCA_013140805.1 Candidatus Eisenbacteria bacterium | reverse complement strand
GATCACACGCGAGCGAGCGGCCGGCTCGCGTGTGATCGAGGTCGGGCGCGACGCGATGCCGGCCACGGTGCGACACGAGGTCGGTGCGAGCGGCGCCGTCGGCTGGCGAGTGCGCATCACACCGGTGTCCGCCACCGGGCCGCTCGTTCGCGTGAGCGAGCCGCTCGAACTGGTGATCCGCGCCACCGGCGTGACGGCGCTGCTGGGGCCGAACGGCGCGGGAAAGTCGGTGCTGCTCGCCGCACTCGCAGGACTCGTGCGCCCGCTCGGTGTGGCGATCGAGCGCAGCGCGACGACCCCGGACTCGGCGCAGCCACCACTGCTCACCGATCAGTTTCCCGAGCGTCAGGTCTTCGAGGAACACGTCGAAGCCGAGGTGGTGTTCGCGGCACGGGCACGCGGCATGGGGCGCGCGGAAGCGCGCACGAGCGCCGCGACTGCGTTCGAGCGCCTCGGCTACCCACCGGAAGTGCTGCTCGCACGCCGAACCTGGGAGCTCTCGAGCGGGGAGAAGCGGCTGGTCGAGACCGTCGCTGCACTGATCGCACCGGCTTCGCTTCTGCTGCTCGACGAGCCGACCGGAGGGCTCGATGCGGCGCGTCGAGCCGCGCTCGCCGGGCTGGTGGCGGATCGCGCGGGGCGCGGACCGGTGGTGATCGCCTCTCAGGATCTGGCCTGGATTCGCAGTCTGGGAGCCGCTGAAACGTGGCTCGGCGGCGGTTGGGAGGACCGGAAACTCGAACCGGCAACGATCCAGTCGTTGACACCCCCGCCGCCGGATCCCTAGCCTTTCAGCACCCGATCCTCCGTGCCGGGACGCCCGAGCCGCCGAAACCTGCTTCCGACCCCCTCCCTCCGAGCGCCCACCTGCCCCGCATCGTGCCTTCCGCCGCGCGCCCGACACTTCGAGTGCTGCCGTTGCTGGTGCTGTCGTGCGCCGTGCTCACGGCCGCAGCCGCACTCGCACATGCCGACCTGCCCGAGGTGGTGGAGTCGGATTTCGAACGCACGAGTGCTCCCGCGCCGCGGCGCTCGAGCCCCGCAAGCTTCCTGGCGATCGATCCCGACACGCTGTTCATCGGTCACGTGTTCGGCTCGACCGGCCTGCCCGGCACTCCAGGCGGATTCGGCCCCTACCACGTCGGCCGTGGTCGCTATCGCGTGAGCGTGAGCTCATCGGCTCCGGTCGCCGATCGCAACGGCTACTGGGACTGGGATCGATTCAACCCCGGCGAGTCGGACTCGCTGCAGGGTTGGTGGCCGCTCGATCGTGGCCACGGCACCTCGGGTGGCGTCACGGTCAACGATCGTCAGCGCTCCTTTCAGGGGCTCGACCACGGAAACCTGGGCAACTACGTCATCAATCAGGGCAGCCCCAAGCGCACCTTCGGCGTCATCGGCTACTGGCATTGGGATCCGGGCGCGTTCGCACCCGGACTGCCCGACAGTGGCGCCGCGATCTCGGGGCCCGGCGTCGAATGGTTCCCGCTCTCGGGCAATGCCTCGGCGTGGTGCGGACTGCGCGGCCAGGGCGACGACACCGTCGAGGATCCGATCACCCACAACTCATTCAACCAGGCGATCGTCGATCGCCAGAGTTCGATGACACCCGGCGTGCTGACCGGGGCGCAGTCTTTGAGAGGCACCGACAAGAACTATCCGGGCTACGGCAGCCAGTGGGACCAGCTGTTGTATCGCGACGTACAGCTGGCGGACGGGGATTCGCTCAACCTCTCATTCCTCTACTCGACGCGCATGGACACGCGGGCCGCGACCGCTCCCGCGACGCGAATCGGCTGGTTCGATCTCGATCCGCTCAAGGCGCCGACGCCGGGCGACGGCAATTTCATCAGCAGCTCCGACGCCGGAGCGCTGGCGCCGGTCGATTCGTTCATGGTCTACGTCGGCGTTCCGGTCACCGACGCCGCATGCGTCTACTCGGATGGCAGCGTTGCGCCGGTCGCGGATCCACTGCGACGCTGGTTCAGCGAGGTGATCGCGATCCAGCATCCGAGACGCGAACTTCTGAGCGTTGCCGGCGAGCATGCCCCGGCGAGCTTCAATGCGGTGCTACCCGGCGGCCTCGGGAGCTTCGTGCAACAGCTGCTCGATGTGGACGGGACCGAGAACGGCGGGCGCATTCGGCTGGTGTTCCGGGTCAAGACGAACCGCGGCTTCGATGACGCCGACTGGGGCATTCACCAGAATTTCAGCTCGCAAACCGAGGGCGCCGCGCGCGTCGACGACGTGCTCGTGAATGCGTGGCCCGAGCAGGAAGGCAATTTCGAGTCGGCCGAGTCGATCGACAACACCCGATCGGCCTTGCTGTCGTGGCGCTCGACCGGCAAGCCCACCGCGGTGTTCTTCCACGCTCACGATCTCGCCAGCCTGCCGTTCGCGGACCCCTGCGGTGTGGCGAGCAGCTCGCAGCGGCAGTGCAATCTGTCGGCGCGCGTCATCACGCCCGGCAACCACGATCAGTTCGAGAAGCCGGGGGGCACGTCGGGAACCGCCGCGCAGGACCGGCACGGGCTGTTCGGTTCTCCGACCATCGACCTGACCTCGTCGGCGCCTGGAAACTTCAATCCGACCGGCGTCGATGCCGCGATGGCGAATGCGACCGGCGATTTCAAGGTCATGCTGGATCTCTACACTGCCGGGCTCAAGGGCAGCGCGAACGGCAATTACTGGCAGGTGGCGTGGCAGTCGTACCCCGCGCGGCAAGCGAACGGTCTCAAGGTATGGGGCGAGGTCCGCACCCCGCCGATCGTCTCGTCTTTCCTCAACACTTCGTGCGTCACGCTGGTGTCGCGCGGTGCGCGCTTCGACAACGCGATCGTGACCTCGAACGCGAGCGGCATTCCCGATTCGCTGCGCTTCTACCTGCAGCACGTCACGCGCTGCTTCGCGCTCACGATCTCGCCGGCCGATTGCTCGCCGTCGTTTGGCCCCAACGCCGGCACCTATTTCGACAACGTCTCGCTCGCATTCATCGACGCGCCAAGCGCGCCGGCGGTTGCGCTGAATTTCTGGGATCTGTTCGTCGACGCGTTCCCCACCAATCCGGACGACGCGCTGGTGGTGGCCGGCGGCGCGGCGTTCGACACCTGCGCCGCGTACGTGCGCACGGCACTCAACCTGGCGTCGGCGTCGGGACTCTCACGTCCGAATGTTCCCGCGGACACCGCGCTGGTGAGCGCCCCCGGCGCCGGCATGCGCGTGGATCTGGTGTTCCGAATCCTGCCCGGGGTCGGCAACTACGTGGCGATCGGCGATCGCGGAAGCGGCGTGGCCCAGCGGCCGGATGCGAATCCCCGCATCGCAGCGCTGCCGGGAGATGGCTCGTTCTGGGGTGCCTACCTGCTTGAAAACGGTGCGTTCGGGACCGGCGCTCCCATGAACGGCATCAGCCCCGGTCCGGGCCACGCGGCGGGAGTGTGGAATCCGAACGTATGGAACAGCGCGCGCTGTGACACCGCGGAGCTCAATTTGTTCGCAGCCAACGGCAATGGCCCGAATCTGCCGCAGCTCACGCCGGGCGTGTGGGCCACCATGCTGCACGAGAGCGATCCGCACTTCACGACGCTCGGCACCGTCAAGCCGCGTTGCTTCCTGCTCGACCCGAGCGCCAATGCGCCGCTCGACGACACGAACATCACGTGTGGCGGCGGGGGCTTCCCGCCGGCGTGGGTCTCGGCCCCGGGATCGGGGTGGAACCCGAACGAGGTGCCCGGTCAGCCCGGCGCCACGCGCGAGTACACGAAGATCATTCCCGACGGACAGTTCACCCCCGGAGCCCACGTTCAGTACTTCTATCGCGTCTCGTCGCTGAGCACGCCGGCCTCGTTCGTGATGGCCCCCGACACCAATGTGATCCTCCCGCAGCTCGCCGAGTCCAGCACCGACGGCCACCGCTGGCAGCAGTTCGGAGTGCTTCCGGATCGCTGGAAGGATCCCGCCTACGGCGGCGTCGGCATGGCGTGCATGCTGTACGTGGACTTCGCGGATCGGCGCGGAGACGAACGCGAGTGGGTCGCCGCGATGGATTCGATCGGTGGAACCCTTCCGGCCCGGCGCGGCGCACACAACGGCTGGAGCGCGCGCGGCGATCAGAACCCGTTCCTCGGCGTGAACGCCGCGAACGGAGGAGATCCGACCCTCGCGGTGGCCGCGCATGGTGGCCAGCCCGGCACGCTGTGGGACCTCTACAACGTGCGCGCGGTCGAATCAGGAGTCACGGCCGGATCGTTCGCCTCGCGCCTGGCGGCCAACGGCGCGGGTGCTCTGTCCGGACGCACCGCCACGCATGGGCCAACGCCGGCGATGCTGCGCTATTTCTATCGCATGCTGGTGATGAACACCGGCGATCTCGGAGTCGGCGGACGCTCGACACTCGGCCCGATCGCGAATCGCACCGACGACGATGTCGCCCTGCTGCAGGACTTCGCGAGTCAGCCGGACGGCACCTCGCTGCCGCGCACCGTCATCGCGCTGGGACGCAGCCTCGCCGAATCGCAGGCGAATCCCGCCACCGGTCACCCGGGATTCCTCGAGACCTACTTCGGCGCTTCGCTGCGCTCGGGTTCCTATCGCTCGCTCACCGCGACCCAGAAGGAGTTGACGGATCTGGTGCCATCGAACCCGATCGATGACGGACTCGACACGCACTTCGCCGGCCGCACCGACTGCAACGTCGACCCCGACGTGCTGGTGATCGCCGCGGGCGCGACCTCCGCGCAGGTCGCGCTCGAGTACTCCGATCCCAGCGCGATCGGGGCCTCCCCGCCGTTCATCGCGGGCGTCTACGTGCCGCCGTCGATCGGGCATCCGCACCAGTCGATCCTCGAGGCGGTGCGGCTCGAAGACGTCGGTGCCCCGGTCAACCGGGCTCGAATCGGCC
Source organism: Candidatus Eisenbacteria bacterium (assembly GCA_013140805.1). Lineage (NCBI taxonomy): Bacteria > Candidatus Eiseniibacteriota > Candidatus Eiseniibacteriota bacterium. The sequence goes on along the minus strand of JABFRW010000199.1, from coordinate 23,440 downwards.
GGAGTCTGCTGGTGCTCACGACCCTGAGCCAGGTGCTTCAGCAGATCGGATGTGGTGCGCTGACCATGCCGGTGGGAGTGGGCGAGTCGCCGACGAGTTCGACGCCGATCGGGTATCTCCTTGCGAGATCAGCAAATCCGAGTCGTGAGCCTGGGGCAAGGCTGGCGTTTTCGTTGCCCCGAGCCGAGCGCGCGCAGCTCGCGATCTTCGATGCCGCGGGGCGCCGGGTTCGCCTGCTCGCCGATCGGTGGTTCCCGGCCGGCCGCGAACAGAGGCTCGACTGGGACGGCAAAAATGACAGCGGACAGATGCTCTCGCCTGGAGTATATTTCTGGCGACTTCTTTCACCGAGCTTTCAGAGCCGACGCAAGCTGACGTTTCTCAGGTGACCGTGTGGTCGGCCGGCCCTCCCACCGAGAGCGTCCACTCAAGTGTTTGGTTTTGCGTCGTTTGGCGTAGGCGCACGATTTCGGCGAGTGCTTGACGCTCCCCAGACCGCTTGCTAGCCTGCGCGCTCGTTTTTTCCCAATGCCTTGTTGACGGGACGTGCTGGGGGACGCGAATGCGTTTTCGTGTCGGGATCTTGCTTTGTTTGCTCGTCGTCGTATCGGTCTTTGGATGCCGCGATCCACTCAGACCAAGCACTGAGAACAACTTGGCGCCGGAGACCTGGGTCACGGCGGCGCCGTTCGACACGATCACCATCGTGCGCGGCACCGACACGACGCCGACCCGTATTCCGGTCCGCTTCCATGTCTACTGGGCGGGTTCTGACCAGGATGGCGCGGTCGCCGGTTTCTTCTGGGCCGTCACCGAGACGCTGCCAAAGCCGCCGGATGGCTTTCTCGAGATTCCGAACCTGCCCGGTCCGAAGCCACAGGACTATCACTTCACGACTGCGACCGACACCACGTTCATCTTCAACGTGGCCGAAGAAGTGCCCGATCGGCAGCACGGTTTCTTCATCTACGCCGTCGACAACAAGGGCAAGGGCGATCCGACTCCTGCCCGGTTCGTGTTCGTCGCAACCGACCGCTTCCCGCCGATCCCCCTGATTCTCGAAGCGCGAGCCGACGGTATCGTCTACGAGCTCTCGCCAGGCGGGAACGGTGTGGTTCCGGTCGCCCGGTCGTACTTCATCACCGACACCGACCGGCCGTTCACGCTGCCCCGCGATACGGTGCCCTCGAACTCGCGCCTGACGTTCCGATGCTCAGCGCGGCCGCGCATCCCCGGCAGCGTGATTACGGCGTTGCGCTACAAGCTCGACGAGCCGGACTTCGTCTCGACCAATATCGCACCCGGTCAGAGCGAGTTCGTGGTGCGCTACAACGACGGCACACCCGGCAACGACCAGTCGCCAGCCGCCGGAACCAAGATCTTCATCCTGCGTGCGGTGGATCAGGCGCAGGGCACCGAAGACAGCACCCGGCGCTTCGTCATGAACTTCAGCCCGATCACCTGGTGGGCGGGTCCGGACCTCACCAATCCGATCTGGCGCACCAACGCGTTCGGAGAGAAGTTCATTCCACGTTCCCAGCTGCCGCCGACCGGGCTCGCGGGCTCGCTGCTCAGCCCCGACTCGGTGCAGATCTTCCCGGCTTTCCGGCCGATCCGTCGCACGTTCATTGAGTTCTACGAAGACACGCTGTGGGGTCGCAACGAGAACGACGTGGTTCACATGAACGCGATTCTCATCTTCCACCACGGCGGACTCGACGAGGATTCTCAGTACGGCGTGCGCGTGACGCCGCTCGGCGCCACCAACCCGACCTTTCCGGGCGGCCCGGTGCTCGAGCCGAGCGATCAGGTGAACGGCTCGCCGATCGGATTCCGTAGCCAGCTCTCGGTCGAGAACAGCCCGTTCACCGCGACCAGCCGCAGCGTCACGGTGTTTGCAGAGCAGTTCCTGTTTCCGGTCTACGACCCGAACGATCCGGCCGAGCTGACGACTTCGGCCGCCTACTGGAATCTACCGGTTTCCGGTCGTGCGATCGTGGTCGGCCGAGCCGTCGATGGTGATGGAGCCAAGGACCGCCGCATCACCGACTCGCCGGACGCGCAGGCGATCGTGCGAGCGGTGGACGACGGCATCGCGAACGCTCGTCAACAGGATCTGCGTGACGAGGTGCTCACGTTTTTCGTCAATCGCGAGCCGGTGTTCCTGACCGCCAATCCCGCTTTCGCTCCGCGTGACAATCAGGTGTTCACCGACCGCAACTGGTCGATGGTGCTGCTCGCAACCGACCGCGACCCGTATCTGCGCGGCCTGCCGAGCAATCGCCCGGGCCGCCCGAGCGAAGCCATCACGTTGCGGCGCCGAGTGACGCTGCGCGGCTTCAACACCTCGGGCGCTGCGCTGGTGGTGACCCAGGATGGCGGCCTCAACACCGACTCCTTCACGTTCCTCGCGCCCGCGAATCTCGCGCCCGGACCGTGCCAGCTCGACGTCGAATTGTGTGATTGCGTGACTTGCGCCGAACAGCCGGGCGAGGGCCGCTGCGTGACCAAGACGTTCTCCGTGGTCTACGCGCCGACCGCCACGAGCTTCGACGCCACTGCTGACCGACCGGGAACGAAGTAGGAGATCTCGAATGAACCGCAATACGTCGCAGGTTCGATCCCGACTCGTCTACCTGGCGGCAGCCGTCACCGGGTTGTTCGTGCTCGCGGGTTGTTCCAAGGGGGTCGAGAAGACCTTCATCGAAAATCAGGCGCCGGTGGTGCGGCTCACGCAGGCTCCGGTGACGCCGCAGAATCGTGAAGACTACGCCTACCGCATGAACTGGGTGGGCTACGACCCCGACGGTCGCATCGATCACTTCGTCTATGCGATCGATCCGCCGAACGTCGACCTGCCCGATTCGAGTTGGACGAACACGACGCTCAACGAACAGTTGTTCTTCTTCAAGGCGAGCGTACCGGACGAGCCGATCAATCCGATCTCGGCCAGCTCCGCGGACTATCACGTTTTCGCGATCCGCGCGGTCGACGATCAAGGGCGCCAGTCCGAGACCGCATTCCGCGCGTTCTTCTCGGTGACCGCGTGCCCGCAGATCGTGATCCGTTCGCCGCGCCCGTCGCTCGACGAGCCGATCCTCACCCCGGCCACCACGATCACCTGGGGCGGCATCGATCCCGACGGTCTCACCGGCAAGCCGGTCTACTACCGATTCCGCCTGTTCTCGCGCCGCAACGGCGACTTCCCGGGCATTCCGGATTTCATTCGCTTCGCGACGACGCCGGCGAGCCCGAACTCGCCCGGAACCACCGATTCGTTCCGCCGACTCTACGCCCCGACGTTCGGGCCGAGCGCACACTGCCCGACCTGCACGCGCTGGGACTCGGTGCCGGGCGACACCACCCAGGCGAAGTTCACGAACCTCATTCCCCAGGAGCAGTACCTGTTCGTCGTCACCGGCTTCGATGATGCCGGCGCCTACGATCCGGTCTGGACGCGTCTCCGCAACCTGCTTCAGTTCGTGGTCGGCTATGCGGGCCAGAAGGGTCCGCGCATCCGAATGTTCAACGAGTTCTTCGACTACGAGTATCTGGTGCCGGGATATTTCAGCAATCCCGAACGCGAGGTCCTCATCGAGGTGCCGTCGGATCTTCCGGTCACCATCAACTGGATCGCGACGCCGCCACCCGGCGCTGACATGCGCCGCTATCGCTGGGTCATGGACCTCGAGGACCTGCAGGACGAAACGCAGCGTTCCGGGCCGAACGACTGGTATCACTGGAGCGCGTACAGCCTGAACACGACGAGCGCAACGGTGGGACCGTTCACGGTCAACGGAGAGGTGCACCGATTCTTCATCGAAGCCGAGGACAACAACGGCTTGAAGAGTCTCGGCATCGTCCGATTCACCGTGGTGCGCGGCACGTTCGTCGGGGACACGCTCGAGAACGAGGGCAATCGCTACGCGGACGTGCTGTTCGTGAAGGACACGCGCTACTCGGTCGATCGCTACAACGGCACGAACCTCATCACTCCGGTCGGTTCATGGCCGACCTCGGCAGAGCTCGACTCCTTCTTCTTCGCGCGGGGCAACTTCCCGTGGAAGAAGTATCCGAGCGGATCGATCAGCCGCCCGGGCATTTTCCATGGCTACCTCTGGGACACACTTGGTACCCGGGGCATTCAGACGGGCGTGGTGCCGCTGTCGCGACTCAGCAAGTTCAAATCGGTGATCTGGTACACGGACGCCGGTGGAGCGAGTCTGCTCGCGCTGCCGACCGACACTCGATTCCCGACCACCTCACTGCGCTTCATGAGCAGTCCCGGCCAGGCCAGCACACTCTCGATCTATGCACGCCAGGGCGGGCAGGTGTGGTTGTTCGGTGGCGGTGCGGCGACCGCGATCATGAATCCGTGGAATCGCGGCCCCGCGGAGACCTACACCGACCCCGAGACCAATGGAAACGAAGGCGAGCTCATGCCAGGACGTTTCATGTTCGACTTCGTCCACTGGCGCAACGGGTTGTTGCTGACCACCGCCGGCGGAGCGCGTCAAGTGGTCGACGAGTTCAACGGCACCAGCGCATCACGTGGCTGGGCGGGTGCGCCGGACTACAGCCGCACGCCTTTCCTGCTCCAGGCCCGCCGGGTGGCGGAGCCGACCGATGCGCCGCCGCCGCTGCGCTTCGGGGACGCGGACTGGTATCAGACCTTCTACTTCACTGAACTGATCCACGTCCCGACCTTCATTCGCGAGGACGTGAACGGCGCGTTGCCGGGGGGCGAGGAGTCGACGCTCGACACGCTCTATTACGCGACCGGCGGGGCCTCGGGCTTCCGTCGGCCGGTGATGACCTACTACCACGGCCTCGACTTCCCGGCGTTCGGCCAGTCGCGAGCGAAGATCGTGTTCTCGGGCTTCCCGCTCTGGTACTTCAGCCGTCCACAGGCGATGCAGCTGGGAGACTTCGTGCTGCAGGACCTGTTCGGGCACGTTCGTGATGCGAGTGCAGATCGCTCCTTCCCGATCGCGCCGACCGGCGGCGCCGCGAGCGCCACCAGCGGAGCCGCGAATCGCGGCGGACCCGGCAACACATCGGCGACACGCGCAGCTCGCAACGGACGGGAGCGATAGGAATGAATTCGAGCACGACGCGGTCTTCCGGCCGCGGCCAGGTCGTCGTGGGTGGGTTCGTGGTTGCGCTCGTGTTCGCCCTCTCGACTTCGGGGGCGGCGCGCGCGCAGAACGTGACGGGATTTCCGAACATTCCGGTGTGGGCGAATGCCGGCGCCGCTACCGGTTCTGCAGGTGCGGACAGTCTGCGGTCGCGGGCGCGCACCAACACGCTGCGGTGGCTGCGTGACCCCGACGCGGAAGCCCGTTCTGATTTCGGCGGCTACCGGATCTATCGCGTGCAGAACACCCTCGATTCGACGCGAATGGTGCTGCTGCGGCGCGTCTCCAAGCAGCCCGAGGATTCGCTCTTCCTGTGGCATCTGCCGAGCATCACCAGCGCCACGCCGCTGGATCAGCGGGTCGCAACCTACGTCGATCCCGACTCGAGCGGAGCGTTCGTGAAGCGTTGCCGGCGAGTCGACGAGTTCGGGCGCTGCCTGTCGCTGGGCGATTCGATCTTCGTTCTGGTTCCGCCGCCGGGCCCGCACGACGGATTCCGGACCTGGTACGCGATCACCTATGAGAAGCGAAACGGGCTCGACAACGAGTTCATCGATCTGTTCGTCAAGGATCCGGCGTGCGTGAATCCCGACACCTCGCTGTGCCTGAACCTCAATCACAAGTTTCAGAATGTCACCGGCCCGCCGGTCGAGGCGACGCCCGGCCCGCGCGCAAACCTCGAGGGCGTGAGTGTCGTTCCGAATCCGTTCCGCGGGGGCGAGGCGTGGGATCTGCCCGGTCAGAACGAAGTGCACTTCGTCAACCTGCCCTCGAGCGCGAAGATTCGCATCTACACCGCTGCAGGTGACCTCGTGCGCGAACTGCTCCACAACGACAACGTGCGCGACTACGAGATCTGGGATCTGAAGAATGCGAGCGGACTCGACGTGGTCTCCGGTATCTACTTGTTTCGCGTCGATGCCGGAATTTTTTCCGCACAGGATCGATTCGTGGTGATCCGCTAGAGGCGCCGTGGTGTTCGAACTCGAAGTCATTGCGTGGCGGGGTTCCATTGCGGAATCCCGCCATCGCGTTGAAGTGGCGATCGCCGACGCGCGCGGCCAGTCGCTCGGGGGCACCGCGCAGCTCAACCGCCACACCACCATGCGCTCGTGCGCCAAGCCGTTTCAGCTCGTGCCGCTGGTCGTGCGCGGGCACGCGGATCGGCTCGGACTTGGCGACGAAGACCTGGCGATCATGGCCGCCAGTCACTCGGGCGGGCGCATGCACGTCGAGCGGGTGCAGCGATTGCTCGATCGCATCGGTCTCGGCGCCGAGGCGCTGGCGTGCGGCTGGCACGAGCCGCTGGATTCCGAAATGCTCGCCGAAGTGCGGAAGCATCCGGAGCTTCGCTCGCCGCTCCAGCACAACTGTTCGGGCAAGCATGCCGGCATGCTGGCACTCGCGCTCGCCGAGGGCTGGCCGATCGCGGGCTACGAGCATGCGGAGCATCCGGTGCAGCGTCTGATGCGCGAGACCGTCGCCGAGTGGGCGGGTCTGCGCGCTCCCGATCTCGAGATCGCGATCGACGGATGCAGCGCGACGGTGTTCGCGCTGCCCCTGTCGGCGATCGCGACCGCATACGCACGGCTGGCCGGCGCGCGCCTCGACGGTGCGGCGGGCGAGCGAGCACTCGCACGCATCCGCAACGCCATGGCCGCCCACCCCCGACTGACCGCGGGGGCGGGGCGCTTCAGCACCGATCTGATGGAAGCGACCCGCGGCGAGCTGATCTCCAAAGTCGGAGCGGAGGGGCTCGAGTCGGTCGCCTGCCCGGCACGCGCACACGGACTCGCGGTGCGGGTCGAGGACGGAGCGAATCGCGCCACTCCGCCGGCGTGTCTCGCGGTGCTGGAGCAGCTCGGCTGGCTCGACGAGGCGGCGCGCTCGGCGCTGGAATCGCACCGCCGGGTCCCGATCGACAATGCGGCGGGACTGCGGGTCGGCGTACTCGACGTGGAGTTGCGTACCCTGCCGGCGGCGGTCACGCCGGAGCGGAATTTCGCATAGGTCGGACGCCGGCGGTCCAGCACCCCGTGCTATCCTTCCCGCCGCAATTCCGTGCCCCGATGTCGCTCGTGACCTCCCGATTCCCAGCGCCCTGGAAGCCTCGAACCATGCGCCGTGGCCTGCCGTCCTGCGCCGTTTTCGTCGCGTTGCTCGCACTCGCGGGCGCCGCGCGGGCTTCGGAAGCGCCGCGCCTCAGGGTTTCGACCGCGCCTTCGATCTCGCGCTCCGCGAGCCTCGCAAGGCTCGATGCCCGGCTGCTCGACGAGGCGCTGGCTCCGAGTGGCGTGACGCTTCCGGTGTGGGTCGAGTTCGTCGACAAGGGTGAGTCCGGCGACCCCGGCGAGCTCGCCCGCCGCCTCAGCGACGCGCGTGCCCGGCTCTCGCCGCGAGCACTGGCCCGACGACTTCGCGCGCACTTGAATCCGCTCGTCGACTACGCCGACCTGCCGGTCCACGCGCCCTACCTGGCGCAACTTGCCGAGCACGCGGTGCCGGTGCTCGGGTGGTCGCGATGGATGAACTCGGCAGCCGTGAGGATCCCGGGCGAGCGCCTGCTCGAACTGGCAGCGCTGCCGGCCGTCGCGCGCGTACGCGCCAGCGATCCACTGTGGCTCGCCGCGCGGGTGCCGGCCGGCGCCGAGCTCGTCGTGGACGTCGACGCGTCCGGTCCGCCGCCGGCGCGCGTGCGCGGAGCCGGCGGGCTCGCGGGCTGCACCGGATGCGAGGGTGTGGACTACGGCACCACGTTCGCGCAACTCGAGCGCATTCGCCTGCCGGCGCTGCATGACTCGGGATACACCGGGGCGGGAGTGCTGATCTGCGTGCTCGACGACGGCTTCAATTACTTCGACAAACACGAAGCGACCCGCGATCACGTGATCGCGCTCGACCATCAACGTGACTTCGTGCGCGGACAGTGGGGCGTTCAGGACACCAGCTTCAGCCACGTCGGATTCGCACACGGGAGCTGGACGTTCGGATCGATCGCGGGCCGCAAGTTCGGCACCTACGTCGGCGCCGCGTTCGATGCCTCGTTCGCGCTCGCCCGCACCGAGAACACCGCCGGCGAACGGCCGATCGAAATGGCGTTCTGGGGGCTCGGTGCGGAATGGGCCGACAGCCTCGGCGCTGACATCATCTCGTCGTCGCTCGGCTACTTCCAGTTCGACAGCGCCGCGGCGAACTACGTCTACGCCGACATGGACGGACGCACCACGATCGTCTCGAGAGCCGCCGAGATCGCGGCCTCCAAGGGCATCCTCATCGTGAACGCGGTCGGCAATGAAGGACAGACACCGTGGGGGCGCCTGATCGCACCGTCGGACGTGAACGGAGACAGCCTGATCGCGGTGGGGGCGGTCGATGCAAGCGGTCAGGTCGCGGCCTTCTCGTCTTACGGCCCGAGCGCCGACGATCGAATCAAGCCCGAGGTGTGCGCGCACGGGGTGTCGAATCGACTCATCGCAACCACCGGCAACCCGAACGCCTACACGAACCTGAGTGGCACTTCGTTCGCGGCGCCGCTGATTGCGGGAGCTGCCGCATGCCTGATGCAGGCGCGCCCGGCGTGGACACCGCGTGACGTCGCGCGGGCACTGCGATCGACCGCCTCGCATCCGCAATCGCCGGACGCCCGCTGTGGCTACGGCATCGCGAACGCGGTCGCGGCTCTGAACTACGACCCGACGACCGGGATTCCGATCGCACCGCGACCATCGAACCTGATCGCGTTGCGCGGCGCCCATCCGCACCGAGCCGACGATGGCGCGGTGCAGTGGACGCTGATGGCGGCTCCGCGGGCCGAAGCGGGCGAACGCGTGCGCGTGAGGGTGAGCGACGCGCTCGGACGCGCCGTCATCACCGTGCACGATGCGCCGCGGTGCCTGCAGGCGCTTCCGATCACCTGGGACGGCCGCGACGCCGCCGGCCGGCCAGTGCCCTCAGGACTCTATTTCGTAGTCGTCGAGACCGCGCGTGATCAGGTCACGCAGCGGCTCGTGATGCTGCGCTGAACGGACATTCACTCGCTTCGAGGAAGGAAGTGTCGCACATGAAGGTTCGAGCTTTGAGAACCGGCCTCGCGTCGTTCGCGGTCGTGGTGGCCCTCACGGGCTCCGCGGTGGCGTCGCGCGGCGCCGAGGTTCCGAACATTCCCGGGGAGCGCGAACTGGTGGTGTTGCGCAATGGGACGCGCGTGCTGCTGTGCCGCGACACCACCTCGAGCATGGTGGACCTTGCGGTGTGGTACGACGCCGGGATTCGCCGCGAGCCACTCGAGCGGGCCGGACTCGCCGCGGTGTGCCAGCGCCTGATGTTCGCGGGCTCGCCCCGATTTCCCGCGGGAGAGCACTTGCGGCGCGTCGGAGCGATGGGTGGCGATGTCGGAGCGCTGGTCGCGGGTGATTACGCGTGCTACTTCCAGACCGTGCCGGAGAGCGGGCTCGAAATCGTGATGCAGCTCGAAGCGGACCGCATGGGCACCGTGCCGATCGACGCGGCGCATCTGGAGCTGGCGCGTCAGGCGCTTCGCATCGAGCGTCGTCAGCCGGCGGCCGCCGCTCCGCTGGCGCTCGGATTGCGCGCGTTGTACGGCTCCGCATTCCTTCAGCACCCGTACCGCCATCCGGTACTGGCCGACGATGCCGCCGTTGCAGCGCTGACCGTCAAAGAAGTCCAGGAGTGGTACCGCACGCACTACGCGCCGCGCCGCGCACTGATCACGATCGTCGGTCGGTTCGATCGCGCGCGTGCACTCGCGCTGGCGCATCAGTATTTCGAGCCGCTGCGCTCGAGCGCAGGAGCAGAACCCAAGGCGCCCGCGCCGGACCCGGAGCCGAACGCCGAGCGGCGCTCGCGACAGTCGATCAACGTTCCGTTTCACGTCGTGCTGCTCGGCTGGCGCGGACCCGGCGCGGGTGATCCCGACCTCGCGCCTCTGCTGGTGATCTCACAAGTCCTGAGCGGTCGCGATCAAGGTCGTCTCGAGCACGGACTCAAGGCACGGCTGGCAAGCGTTTTCATGACCGGCGGCGACTTCGAGGTGCGCAAGGATGCGTCGATGCTGTTCTGCGCGATCGGCATCGACCAGGCGGGTGACAGCGCGCGCGCCGAGCACGAGCTGGTCGCCGAGGTCGAACGCATCGGTCGCGACGGCGTGAACGCCGACGAACTCGATCGCGCGAAGCGCTCGATCGAGTCCCGCCTGGTGTTCGATTGGCTGCCGGTCCGCACGCGCGCGCTGGCGCTGGCGGGCTCGGAGTTCTTCAATGGCGACGCGGCACTGGTTGCGCGTGACCTCGAGCGCGTGCTCGAGGTCACGACCGCCGACGTGCAGCGCGCGTCCGATCGCTGGCTCCATGGGAGGCGTCGCAACGTGGCATGGCTCTACCCGGCCGCACCCTCGTCACGACCGAGCGCTCCGCGAGGTGGACAATGATTCCGCAGAGAGCGAATTCGAATCGCGGATCGGTCGTGACCGAAACGCGGGCCATGGGGCTGGTGCTTGTGCTGTTCGGTGCGCTTGCACCCGGAGTTGCGCCCGCGGCGCCGGCGAAAGCACCCGCGACGGCGTCGGTCGCATCGAACTGGCGCCCGCCTGCGCCCGTGCTGCGAACGCTCGATAACGGTCTCACGGTCGCGGTGTTCGTGGATCACCGGTTGCCCGTGGTTCAGGTGCAGCTCGTGGTCCCGGCCGGGACCGACCAGGAGTCGAACCTCGAGTCCGGTGCCGCGCACCTGGTCGCCGAAGGCCTCACCCTTGGCACCATCACGCGCAGCTCGGAGAACTTCGCCGCCGAGGCCGCGCGCATCGGTGGGCGGTTCGGCGCCACCGCGAGCCGCGAATACGTTGCGCTCAGCGGCGGCTTCCTGGCTTCGGGGCTCTCGGCAGGTGTCGAGCTGCTCGCGGATGCCGCGCGCCAGCCGACGCTGCTCGAGGAACAGATCGAGTCCGTGAAGGATCGCGTGCTCGGCAATCTGGTGCGGGCACGCGGTGATGCGAGCGCACTCTCGCACGACCACGCGCGGGCACTCGGGTGGGGCGCGCAGGCGGTCGGACATCCCGATCAGGGCGTGATTCGCACCGTCGAGCGTCTCAGCGCCGCACAGCTGAGAGACTTCCACCGCCGCTGCTATCGCCCCGACCGTGCGTTGCTGGCGGTGGCCGGTGACGTCGACCCGGCGGAGGTCTTTCGACTTGCCGAGGAGCATTTCGGAAGCTGGGCAGGACGATCGCCGGACCCCGGCACGATCGCCCCTGCGCCGGGTGAGAAGTTGCGAATTCGGTTGATCGACGCCGACACGCGCGGCAATGCCGAGCTTGCCATGGTGCTGCCGGGCCCCGCGCACCGGGACGCCGATGCGGCGCCTCTGATGCTCGCGGCCGCACGATTCGAAGAGCAGCAGCGGGGCGCTGCTCGACTTCGTTCGGTGGCATCCCCGCGACTGGATTACGAGCGTTCGCGTGTCGGAGGACTCACGGTCGTGACGGGTTCCACCGCGGTCGATTCAGTTCCGCGCGCGATCCGCGCGCTTCGCTCGGTGATTCAGTCGCTCGGCACGACGACGGAATCCGACGTGCGCGCGCTACGTGAGCGCCTCCGCGGTGAGTCTCAGATGGCGCTCGACACGCCGGGCGGCTGGATCGCCCAGTGGGCCGCGACGCGCGTCCACGGCGGCACCGAGGCCGAGTACTCGGCCTCGGTCGAGCGTTGGAGCCGGATCGGAACGGAGGACGTGAGACGGGCCGTCGACAAGTGGTGGAAGCGCCCGGGCGGCTGGCTGGTGGTGGTGGGTCCGGCGGCCCGGCTGCGCGCGCCACTCGAGGCGCTCGGTGTCGTCGAGGTGGTCTCGGCCGACGAGCCGACCGTTGGCGTGCCGACGTTGCCGTCCGAGAATCTGGCGCCGCCATCGCCGGGCGAACTGGCGGAGGGGCGACGTCTGATCACCGAAGCGGTCGCCGCGCACGGCGGCCGTTCGGCGCTCGAGCGCATCAAGGACACGATTCTCGAGGGCAGCATCCGCCTGGCGCTCGATGGTGACCAGCAGCTGGGAACCTTTCGCGAGGTGCGACTGCCGCCCGATCACTACCTGCAGGCGACCCTGGTCCAGAACGTTCCGGTGCACCAGGCGCTCGATGGTACGAGCGGGTGGCTGCGGGGTGGCGGGCTCGGCGACTCGGTGCTCACCGCTCCCGAGCCGATGCTGGCCGAGATGCGCGCGAATCAGCGCGGCGACTTTCTGAGTATTCTGCGCGCGTGCTCGGACCCGGCCGCGCGAACGGCCGGGCGCGGCAAGGAACACTTCGGCGCGCTCGAGGTCGACGTCGTCGAAGTGATCCATCCGGAACGAGGTCGGTTCGTGCTATTCCTCGATGGTGGCAATCATCGGGTTCTGGCCGCGGACGAGACTCGAACCTATGAGGGTCAGTCCGTGATCGTGCGGCATCGCTACGGGGACCTGCGGAAGACCGGCGACGTGACCTGGCCCTACTACGAGGACCGCTCGGTCCAGGGCGAACTGGTGCTGGTCCTGCAGCTGTCCAGTCTGCGCATCAATTCGGGAGTCGACGCGTCGGTGTTCGCGCGGCCTCGATCGGGGACTCGGATTTCGGGCATTCGCTGATTCGGTCCGGCCGCGGCCCGGACGATCTCGTTCTCGGAGGCACCGGTGATGGGGAAGTCGTCCGAACATCGAGCCGACGGCGCCGGCGACTCCGACGCGACGAGCGATGTGTTCTCGTTCGGAGAGGGGCGCGCCGACGGTGACGCGAAGCGCCGGGATGTGCTGGGCGGCAAGGGGGCAGGTCTCGCCGAGATGACGAATGCCGGCATTCCGGTGCCGCCGGGATTCACGATCTCGACCGCCGTGTGTCGCCATTGGTATTCGAGCGCTCAGCGCCTTCCGGAGGGTTACGAGGCGCGCGAGGCAACCGCCCTTGCGCTGCTCGAGCGACGCATGGGGCGCCGCCTCGGCGATGCGACGGATCCACTGCTGGTCTCGGTGCGTTCGGGCGCACGGTACTCGATGCCGGGCATGATGGACACGATTCTCAATCTGGGGCTCACCGATCGCTCCGTCACGGGGCTCGCCGGGCGCGCCGACAATCCGCGTTTCGCCTGGGACTGCTACCGACGCTTCATCCAGATGTTCGCTTCGGTGGTCCTGGGAGTCGAAAAGCATGCGTTCGAAGCGCTGATCCGCGCGCACAAGCAGCGCCGCCGCATTGCGCTCGACTCGGAGCTCGGGGCACTCGACTGGAGCCGGCTCGTGACCGCGTTCAAGGCGCTGGTGAAGCGTCGAACCGGACGCGAGTTCCCGCAGGATCCGTACGTCCAGCTCGCGCTCGCTCGTGACGCTGTGTTCCGGTCATGGAACAACGATCGCGCGATCTACTACCGCCGCCAGAATCAAATCTCCGACGAGATCGGAACCGCGGTCACCGTTCAGGCGATGGTGTTCGGCAATCTCGGGGAGAGCTCCGGCACGGGGGTGGGCTTCACGCGCAATCCCGCGACCGGTGAGCGCGTGTTCTACGGCGAGTACCTGACGAATGCACAGGGCGAAGACGTGGTCGCGGGAATTCGCACCCCGCGCCCGATCGCCGAACTCCAGGAACAGATGCCGGAGGTATTCACGCAGCTTCGCGACATCACCGCACGGCTCGAGACGCACTACCGCGACGTCCAGGATTTCGAGTTCACGATCGAGGACGGACGGCTGTTCCTGCTGCAGACCCGCATCGGGAAGCGCACCGCGCAGGCGGCGGTTCGGATCGCCGTCGAGATGGTGGCCGAGGGGACGATTTCGCGGGCCGAGGCGCTGATGAGGGTCGAGCCGACGAGCCTCGATCAGCTCCTGCATCCGCGGCTCGACGAGAAGGCCCGCTTTCGAGTGCTCGCGACCGGTCTCGCCGCTTCGCCGGGTGCCGCGGTGGGACGCGCGGTGTTCGACGCCGATCTCGCGGTCGAACGCAGCCGCCGCGAGAAGGTGATCCTGGTGCGCCGCGAGACCACGCCCGACGACATTCACGGCATGGATGCCGCGGCCGGCGTACTCACCTCGACCGGCGGTCTCACGTCGCACGCGGCAGTCGTGGCGCGAGGGATGGGCAAGCCCTGCGTGTGCGGCGCCACCTCGGTGGTCGTCGACGACCGGACGCGTTCACTCGTGGCGGGAGGCGTCACGATCCGCGAGGGCGAGTGGCTCACGATCGACGGCGCCACCGGACGCGTGATCGCAGGGCAGGTTCGCACGCTCGACGCGCAGCTGAGCCGCGAGTTCGAAACGCTCATGACATGGGCCGACGCGGCGCGGCGTCTCAAGGTGCGCTCGAACGCCGACATCCCGCGCGATGCTCGAAAGGCGCGTGCGTTCGGCGCCGAGGGCATCGGACTGTGCCGGACCGAACACATGTTCTTCGCCGAGGATCGCCTGCCTCACGTGGTCGCGATGATTCTGGCGGCTCCCGAGGCCAAGCAGTGCCGCGAACAGCTCGCCGCTCAACGGGCCGCGCTCGCGGGCGCCGATCCGACGTCGGCGAAGCTGCTGCGAAAGCAGCTCGCGGTGCTCGAACGGCGGGCACGGCCGGCGCTGACGCGGTATCGAACCGCACTCGCCAGGCTGTTGCCGCATCAGCGTGCCGATTTTCGCGGTTTGTTCACGGCGATGGACGGTTACCCGGTCACGATTCGAACGCTCGATCCGCCGCTGCACGAGTTCCTTCCGAAGCGTGAGGAACTGATGACCGAGGTCGCGGTGCTGCGCCACGACTGGGAGCGCGCCGGACGGCGCGCGAAGCAAGCAGCCAAACCCGCGAAGCTGCGTCGCCTCGAGACCTTGCTGCGCCGCGTCGAGGAGTTGCACGAGTTCAATCCGATGCTCGGCCATCGCGGGTGCCGGCTCGGCATCACCTATCCCGAGATCACCGAGATGCAGGTGCGCGCGATCTTCGAAGGTGCTTGCGACGCGGCTCGGAAGGGCGTCGTCGTGCGACCGGAGATCATGATCCCGCTGGTCGGGCACGCGAACGAACTGAGCGATCAGGCGGCGATCGTTCGACGGGTTGCAGCCGAAGTGATGGCGAAGAAGCAGATGCGAATCGAGTACCAGCTCGGCACCATGATCGAAGTGCCACGCGCCGCGGTCACGGCCGATCGCATCGCCGTCGAGGCGGAGTTTTTCTCGTTCGGGACCAACGATCTCACCCAGCTCACCTTCGGTTTCTCTCGCGACGACGCCGGCAAGTACCTGCCCGAGTACGGCACGCGCCGCATCCTGCCGGCCGATCCGTTCGTCACGCTTGACGTGGAAGGGGTCGGCGCACTGATCCAGTGGGCGGTCGAACGAGGTCGCGCGACGCGTCCGGAGCTCAAAGTCGGAATCTGCGGTGAGCACGGCGGCGATCCCGCGACCGTCGAGTTCTGCCACCGGGCCGGACTCGACTACGTCTCGTGTTCGCCGTTTCGGGTACCGATCGCGCGCCTCGCCGCCGCTCAGGCAGCGGTGCGGGGACAGGCGACCGGAAGCGACGGGCGTTGACGCGCGCGCGCGTCGCGATCGTGATTCCGGCGCTCGACGAAGAGAGCGTGCTGCCCGGAGTACTCGCCGAGTTGAACCTCGAGCTGGAACGCACGTCGGCAGGACGTGACTGGGACCTTGCGGCGCTGATCGTGGTCGACAACGGATCCCGCGATCGGACCGCGGCGGTCGCCGGAGCGGGTGGAGCCACGGTCGTGCTGGAGCCGCGCCGCGGCTATGGCGCTGCGTGCCTCGCGGGACTCGCGCGGCTTGCGGCGAACCCGCCCGACATCGTGGCGTTCATGGACGCGGATGGCAGCGACGATCCGCGCGAACTGTCGCAGCTCGTCGCGCCGATCATCGCCGGACGAGCAGCGCTCGTGATCGGCTCACGCGTGATCGGCACGGTCGAGCCCGGAGCGCTGACTGTCGTTCAACGCTTCGGCAACCGACTCGCCTCGTGGCTGTTGCGCTCGCTGTTCGGCGTGCAGGTCAGTGATCTCGGGCCGTTTCGGGCGATCGAGTGGTCGGCCCTGGAGCGGCTCGCGATGCGCGACCGGGACTACGGCTGGACGGTCGAAATGCAGGCGCGCGCGGCGCGTACCGGGATCGAAATGCTCGAAGTCGCGGCGAGTTGGCGCCGTCGCCGGGGCGGCGAATCGAAGGTCAGCGGTACCGTGCGCGGTGTGTTCGGCGCGGGCTCGAAGATCCTCACGACGATCGTACGAGTACGGCTCGAACGGGCGGACACGCATGAGACGCGTCCGCCCGACTCGACGACGAGCGGCTAGGGAACCAGCACCACGCGACGCAACAGCTTCGAGCCCTCGGTGCTGAGCCGCAGTGTGTAGATGCCGGCAGGCCAACTGCGCGTACCGCTCACCCGCACCTGATGCGGACCCGCGCCCATGGCGCCGACGTCGTGCGAGGCCATCCGGCGTCCACTCAAGTCGAACACCTCGAGACGGGCGGGGCGGTCGGTGGCCAGTGTGAAGTGCACCTCGAGTGTGCTTGCGGTGGTCGGGTTCGGTCGTGCACCCGCGAGCTCGAGCTGCCAGCCCGGCACTCGCACCTCGATCTCGCTGCCCATCAGGGCGGCATTCGTCCGGTCGACCAGCCGATAGGTCGCCAGGGCTCCCGCGGGGGGCGAGCGGTCGATCCACTGGGCGCGGCCCGAAAGGATCGTGACCTCGCCGAGAGTCTGCCACGCCTTGTTGCTCGTGCGGCGTTCGGCGAGCGCACCGAATACTTCGCCGGACAGCTGCCAGAGTACTTCGACTTCGCCGGGTCCGGTGCTGACGACCGTGCCGGACGCGACGACGGACGTCGGGCCGCTTGCGGCCGCCGTCGCCACCGCGCCGAGATTCTGATGAACGTCGACGGCGCGCACCTTGTACCAGTCGCCGGCCGAGCCGCCGCCGTCGTCGAACTGCAGCTGCTGAGTGAACCCGACCAGCGCTGCGGCGTCGGCTTCGAACAGCGGAGTATCGCCACGATAGACTCGGTACTCGTGCACGTCGGGGGCGTTCGAAGCCGCCCAGCTCAACCGCACCGCCGCTCCCACGTCGTTCGCCGCGAGGGCTCCGGGGGCCGAAGGCGAGAGATTGTCGACCGAGTAGGTGCTGTCGACCGGCGAGTCGTAGAAAACGTCGACACTGGCAGTACGCGCCGTCACGAAGAACGCCGAGTAGGGGTTGCTGCCCGGCAGCGAGTCCTGAGTCGTCGCGGCCGTGTAGCCATAGCCGGCCAGCCGCTGAGCCGGAAGCGTTGCGAGTGCTTCCCAGTAAACGAGCTGAGTTCCATTCGCGGTTTCGACCCGCTCGACGCGAATCTGCGGCCTCTCACCCTTCTCTCCGGCACGCATCGCGGCTTCGGCCGCGAATTCGGGGACGCGGCGCCACACGACGTACGAGTTCACGGCGCCGCTGGTCACATCGAGGCTGCTGCGACCCCAGGTGAGGAACACCTTTCCACCCTGGTCATTCGGTACGTCACCCAATCCGGCCAACTGCGGCGCACGCGGATCGGACAGGCACTCGCCGTGCAGCACGAAGAAGTTGTTCGAGGTGTACATCGGCGTGATGACGTCGAGCATCGAGCCGCCGTCGAAGTCGCCGATCTCCGCGCGCGCCGGGGCGAACTCGAAGTTCAGCATGCGCTCCGGATCGAAGGTACCGTCGCCGTGCCCGCGCAGTGAGGTGACATAGTTGACGGTCAGGTGATTGCTGACCACGCCCACCACGTCCGGGAACCCGTCCTGATCGACGTCGGCAACCTGAACACTCACGGCATTACCGGGCGCGAGGAATGTCGCCGCCGCGAAGGTGCCGTTGCCGACACCGCCGACTCCGAGGCCCCGCAGCAACCAGATCCCACCGTTGGCGGTGCTGGCGACCAGCAAATCGGTGATGCCATCCATGTTCGTGTCGCCGGTCGTCACCCAGATCGGCTCAGGGCCGGCCGGCAGATGCAGCACGTTGGTGAACGAACCGTCTCCGAGTCCGCGGAAGATTTCGACCTTGCCCGAGTAGTAGCCGCACACCGCGAGATCGGTGTGGCCGTCTTCGTCGAAGTCACCCGCCGCGATGCCATTCGGACGATCGAGCGCGGTGTACAGCACCGCGGGGTCGAACGTGCCGTCGCCGACGCCCGAACCGCCACGGCCCAACAGGATCGCGAGCTTGTTCGAAGCGTTGAGCGTGACTGCCAGGTCGAGGATCCCGTCGTGATTGAAGTCGCGAGCCACCAGTTCGTGCGGCCCGCCCGGAAGCGGAATCTGCACCGAGGAGGCGAATGTGCCGTTGCCGACGCCGCTCGCGCCGAGACCGCGAATCAAAGAGACCTGTCCGCTCCCGTAGTTCGCGACCGCGAGGTCTGCGATCCCGTCCTCGAAGAAGTCGCCGGAGGCGATGCCGAACGGGTTGGTGCCCGGCAGGATCGACTGGGCGGGACTGAAGGAGCCGTTACCGACGCCACCGGATCCCTGGCCGAGATAGATCCGCACGTTGCTCGCGGACGGCACGCCCGAGAACCATCCGCTGATCGTCATCGCGAAGTCGCGAATTCCGTCGTTGTTGAAATCCCCGAGCACGATGCCGGCGGGATTGGCTCCGACCGTCACCGCCGGACCGGGCACGAACCAGCTGGCAGAGGTGCACTGGGCGTGGGTCGTGCGCGAGCCGACGACGAGCGCCATCGCGGTCGCGAAAACGCCGAGCAGGCGCGGCGACGCGGCGATTTGAGCGGCGAATTTCGAACCATGCATGAGGCGGCCCTCGATGGAAGTTGGACGTCTGAAATGGCCTCGGAAGTCTACGAGTACCTCCACGCAGCCTCAAGAGTTATCGGCCTGCCCGCCGCTCCAATCGCGCGGGTTTCGAGCCGGCATTCGGGTTGCCGCTCGAGGCCCAGGGCGCGGGTTTTGCCGTCGGCGCACCAACCCCTATCCTGCCCGGCCACCACCGGGGAGGCCGACTTGTTCGTCGAGGAACACCTGCGGGAGCTGAGGAGTCAGCGTTTTGCGCCCGCCGCACTGGTTGCCTACGCCCGCCAGGTGGGGGCGATCGCGCGCCACAACATGGTCGCGAATCCCGGCGCGGTGCGATCGGTGTGGGTGGCCGGGCTCGCGTTCTTCGCCGCCGCCTTCGTGGCCGCGGTGGCGATGGCAGTCGCCTACGATCGAGCACTCGCGTACGACTTCCTGCTGCAGACCTCCTTCGGGGTGCTGCCCGCCTGCGCGCTCGTCAGCCTCGGCATCGGCCAGCTGCGCAATCGCGAGGGCTACACGCTGTCGGCGATCAACGTGCCGATCGCGCTCACCATGCTGCGACTCGCGCTCACCCCGGCGCTGGTGCTGTTCCTGCTCGACGGGCACGCCGCGCTCGCGCTCGTCACGTTCGTGGTGGTGGGTCTCACCGACGTGGCGGACGGGTGGCTCGCGCGCCGCTGGAATCAGGAAACCCAACTCGGTCGCATGATCGACCCCGTGGTCGACATCGTGAGCAATCTCGCGCTGTTCCTGGCACTGCTCGCGTCGCACACCCTCCCGATCTGGGTGGCCAGTTGGGCGATCGCCCGCTATGCGGTGCTGCTGATCGGCGGGAGCTACCTCTATCTGTTCGTAGGGCCGGTCCGCATTCACCCGACCGTCTTCGGTCGTGCCACCGGGATCGTGATGGCGGCGCTGGTGGGGCTGGTGCTGCTGCTGCGCACCTTCGAAGGTCGCACGGCCGAGATCCTGCGACCACTCACCGAGGTCGCCCTCGGCGTGTTGCTTGCCGCCACCGTGATCCATGCGGTGGTGCTGGGCTGGTACAACCTGCGGTTGCTGACGGGCCGCGCGCGCGAAGCGAGCGGAAGGGTGGTCGGCGATGTCCGATACGGTCCCCGCTAGCATTCTCGACGGCAACCTCGCGCACTTCCACCTGCCGGAGGTGCTGCAATTGCTGCGGCTGGCGCGCGCCACCGGACGCCTCGATCTGGATCGCGCCGGAGAGCACGCCAGCGTCTGGGTCGAGAACGGCCAGCCGGTGTTCGCGCGCACCAGCGGTGGCGCGGTGCGGCTCGGTGATCTGCTGGTGCATCGCCGCAGCGTGTCGCGCGAAGCGCTCGAGCTGCTGCTTTCGATTCAACGCGAGCAGCCGGGGCGGCGCCTCGGCGAGATGCTGGTCGCCGCCGGCGCGACGACTTCGGACGAAGTGCGCGCGGCGCTTCAGGACATGATGCGGCGCGTGGTGTTCGGATTGCTGCTGTGGCGCGAAGGTCACTTCGCGTTCTCGATCGGCGACCGGACGCTGAGTCCCGAGATTCGACTCGATCTCGACCTCGAGCGGCTGATCCTCGAGGGCCTGCGACTCGCCGACGAATCGGGGCGTGCGGACCCGGCCTGAACGAGGCGGCACGGGAACGCGCCTAGAAACGCACCACGCGCGCGGTCTCGATGCGGGTTCCGATGCGAGCCTTCACCAGGTAGAGCCCGGCCGCGACCGCGCGCCCATCCCGATCGCGTCCATCCCAATCGAGCGTCTGCGTGCCGGCCAGCATCACCCGGTCGGCGAGGCGCGCGATCTCGCGTCCGGCAACGTCGTGCACCGACACCCGAACCGGGGTGGCGGCACCGAGCGAGAATCGCAGGTGCGTGACGGCGGCGCGCGCGAGCGGGTTCGGCCACGCCGCGAGCGCCAGGTGGGTGCGCGTGCCGCTCGATTCGGTGACGCTCGGCTGGGCGATGAAGCGATAGCTCTTCATCTGTTGAGTCGCGAGCGAGTCCTCGATCCCGCCGCCGAGCACCACCGCGGGGCCGATCGGAGTCTCGATGTGAGTCACGCGAGACGCAACCGCGATGCCCTGCGGTGCGACGTCGAGCCGCAAAGCACGCGGCGAGTCGGCGAGGTTCCACACCCGTGCGATCACGCCCTGAGCGATGCCTTCCTCGACTGGCTTGAGCGCCCACAGCAGCAGATTCGGATCGCTGATCTGGATCAACGAGAACGTCGTGTCCGGATACGGCGAGCCGAGCGCACCGAGCACCGGTGCGGCGACCAGCGGATTCTGGTGCTCGAGCGAGAATCGCATCGCCGCCGCCGGATCCCAGGCCCCGTGCGCGCGAAACGCGTAGCGGTTCAGGAATGCGGTGTCGCCGCCCTGATTCGAGATGCCGCCGGAGCCGTCGATCTGCATGCCGACCACGGCGTCGATGCGCGGCGTGGCGGCGTCGAGCGTGGTGATGGTGCTGTTGCCGGCCTGGAAGTACGGACTGTCCCAGTTCGAGACCGTGACGCCGCGGGCCGGAAGCGAGAGGTCGACGAAGTGATTGAACGTGAGGTAGTCGGTGCGAGCATCCTCGTCGGCGTAGTCGCCGCCCTGCGACTGCCGCGCGACGCGCGCGATCATGCCGACCTCTTCGTGCCGCATGGTGGCTCCGCCGAGCGCAAACGTCGAGCGATAGGTCCGCGTGTCGCCGAAGTTCTGCGTCACCCTGCCCTCGACCGCGACGCGGTCGATCCCGCGGTAGAGCGTGACGCGCGTCTCGTGTGCCGGCGAGCCGCCGGCCGAAACCCGAATCGTCGCAGAGACCGCGCCGGACGATTCGAGCGCGACCGAGCCATTGCCGGTGCCGAAGTCGTGCAATGCCTGACCCGACGCCACCAGCTCCCGATTCGCGTCCGCGTGGTCGACGAGGCTCGTGATCTGACCGCGGCTCCCGAGCGTCACCGCGTAGCGACCGTTGTCGAGCGTTGCGGAAGCGAAGGTGGCGGCCGGAGTGAAGGTCGTGCCGGCTCCGGCCCGCACTTCGTAGGTGCGATAGCCGACCGCCGGCACCGCGGAAGCCAGCACGCGAAGGCGCGGCACGCCGTCGACCACGATCTCCTGGCTCGGGACCTGAAGCCCGGTCGTGACGTCGACCACGTGCCGCGGAGCCGCGGTCGACGGGGTGAGATCGACGGCGTCGTCGCGCACCCATGAGAGCGGGTTGAACACCACGTGTCGCTCGGCACCGGAATCATTCTTCACCAGCTCGCCGAGTCGCACGAGCGCGGCGGTGTGCAGCGCGTTGACATAGCGCGTGATCATGGACTCGATGCGGCGCTGCCACGTCACGCGCTGGGATTCGCTGACCGACGGCCCGCCCTCCCAGGAATGTTCGTAGTAGAGGCCCAGGCACATCATGGCGCTGTCGCGGTCGGCCGCGCGTCCGGCGAGGATCGACGGATCGTGCAGCGCCACCAGCGTGACGAGCGCCTCGGCGGTACGGAGCTTCTCGAGCGCTCGGCGCGCACGCGCCGTCACCTCCGCCAGTCCGGCGGTACGGAGATCCCACTCGTTGCCGAACGAAGCGCCGAAGGAGTTGAGCGTGGATCCGTAGTTCGCTTCGAAGTCCTCGAAGAAGTCGATCTGGTTCGAAACGATCACGCGTTCGTTCGCGTTCGACTGCGTGAGCGAGGCCTGCACGAATGCGTTGGTGGTGCTCTCGGCGTCATCCCAGCCGTAGCCGAATGCGCCCGCGACGTCGTACGGCCAGCGCGTGAGGAACTCCGGATCGGTGCGCATGGTGTTGAGGCTCGCAATCGGATTGCGGGCCTCGGCATAACCACCGAGCACCTGGCTCGAGCCCGGACTGAGCATCGAGTTCCACTTCATCAGCACGGATTGCCCGTCCTTGCCGGTGAAGTGATAGACGTCGCGCGACCGGTCCCATGCATTGATCTGGGAGCTGCAATCGCAGATGCCCTTCCAGCTGTAGCGCGCGCCGCAGCCCGCCCACAGCGACGCCACGCCACCGGGCAGGGTCTGATTCTCCATCGGGATCACCAGTCGAAAGCGCAGGTTTTCGCGACGCTCGAGTCGACCGGCGTAGGCAAAACTTCGAATCACGGCCTCGGCCGGCATCGCACCGTAGAGCTGCACGCAGGTGTTGAGCGGCATCGTGATGCTGCCGGCTCGCAGGTGACCGATCAGCCGCTGAAAGTCGGCCGGTGTGCGCGAGACCTCGTATTCGCTCACCCACACGCTGCCGTCGGTGTTGAAGCGCCCGCGCGAATCGGACGGATAGCTCGCCGTGGTCTCGGCCTGAGTCATGTAGTAGTCGAGCATGCGGCCGAACGCACCGCGGTAGAACGCGCTCGATCCGCTCCACTCGTAGTCGGTGTGATCGTCGTTTGCGAGGTAATAGCGCCTGGGGCCCGCGAGTGCCGCGGCTCCGCGGTCGCCGAGCGCGGGAGCGCCGACCCGCGCGGGTGCCGGCGTGGGCACCGCACCGCCGTCGTCATGCGAGC
>JABFRW010000198.1 GCA_013140805.1 Candidatus Eisenbacteria bacterium | reverse complement strand
CGCGAGCCCGGCCGCCAGCGCATCGCCCGGGAGCTCGCGATCGCGCATGAGTCCGCTTCGGGCGGCGCGGATCGCTTCGTCGCCGCGACCGAGCGCGTGCAGGGCAAGCGCGCGCAGCCGATGCGCGCGCGCGAACTCGCGATTGAGCGTGAGTGCGCGCTCGAGCGGCCCGAGCGCCTCCACGAAGCGGCCCTGTCGAAAGCGCGCGAGCCCGAGCCAGAACAGCACGTCCGGGTACTCGGGATGATCGCCGGCAGCCTGCTCCAGGTGGCGGGCGGCGATCTCGAGCTCGCCGCGCTCGAGATGCGCCCTTGCGATGAGCAGTCGGGCATCGAGATAGCGCGGGTTCAACTCGAGCGCCACCTCGAGGTGCCGAAGTGCGGGCTCCAGCTCGTCGGCCGCCACCAGCAGCGCGCCCAGGCGACAGCGCAGATCGGCATAGCCGGGATTCTCGGCGACCGCGCGCTCCAGCGCCGCGCGTGCTCCCGCGCGGTCGCCGGCGTGCTCGAGAGCGCGCGCCTGCTCGACCACTCGACGTGCTCCTTCCCCGTCGCTCGAGTGTTCGAGACGCTCGCGCAACGCCCGCCAGCGCTCAGGGCTCCAGCTCGGTGCGGCGGCTGGCAGCAGGCCCTCAGGCAATTCGAGCCCCAGCGCCACCGCGCGATCGAGCGCCAGCGCCGCGCCCGAACCGTCTCCACGACCCGCCAGACACACGGCGCGCAACAGCTGTGCGTCGAGGTAGCGCGGGTTCAGCGCCAGGGCGTGATCGAGTTCCTCGAGCGCTTCCGAGACGCGACCCGAACGCTCGCACAGGCGCGCGAGCTGGAAGCGCAGGTCCGGGTAGTCGGGATTCTCGTGCAGCGCCCGCCGGAACTGCGACTCGGCCTGTGGATGGTCGCCGGAATGGAGGCAGGCGCGACCCAGTGCCGCACGCGCTTCGGCCGCATGAATGCGCGCCAGGCCGTGATCCGGATTGGACGGGTCGCGCACTTCCTCGAGCGCACGTTCGAGACAGGTCGCCGCCCGCTCGAACTCACCTCGATCGAAGTGTGCGATCCCTTCCAGGTAACTCCGGTTGTGCCCCCATCGGAACAGGGAGCCGAACCGCGACATCGCCGCTCGCCCCGCTCAGTCCATCTGCTTGCGAAGGAACGCGGGCACGTCGAGCGACTCGTTCTTGCTCGGGCCCCGCGACCACGGACGCTGCTTGGTCGTGGTGTTCGTTTCGTCGCGCCGCCACGGACGCGGATTCTGCAGATCGTCGTCGGTCGGCGCAGCCGCCGCGGTTCCGGTGCGATCGATCAGCTTCAGACGCGGTTCGACGTGTCCAAAGCCGGTCGCTACCACCGTGATCACGAGTTCGCCGTCGAGATTGGGGTCGATGACCGCGCCGAAGATCACGTTCGCCTCTTCACCGGCCGCCTGCACCACCACGTTCGCCGCCTCGTTCACTTCGTGAAGCGTGAGGTCGCGACCGCCGGTGATGTTGACCAGCACGCCTTCGGCGCCAGAGATCGAAACGTCCTCGAGCAACGGGCTCGAGACCGCGGCCTGTGCAGCCTCGACCGCGCGATTGGGACCCGAGGCGCGCCCGGTGCCCATCAGCGCGTTGCCGCGATTCGACATCACCGCTTTCACGTCGGCGAAATCGAGATTCACGAGTCCGGGTACGGTGACGAGATCCGAGATGCCCTTGGTCGCCTTGAGCAGCACCTCATCACACACGCTGAAGGCATCGGTGAGCGACATGGTCTTGTCCACGACGGCCAGCAGCCGTTCGTTCGGAATCACGATCAGCGTGTCGACTTCAGCCCGCAGTTCGGCGAGTCCTTCCTCGGCCTGCCGCATGCGGCGCCGGCCTTCGAATCCGAACGGCTTGGTGACCACCGCGACCGTGAGTGCGCCGCTCTGCTTGGCGATGCGCGCTGCGACCGGCGCGGCGCCGGTTCCGGTGCCGCCGCCCATTCCAGCCGTGATGAACACCATGTCGGCGCCGACCAGCGCGTCGGTGATCGCCTGCTCGTCTTCCTCGGCGGAACGCCGGCCCTGCGAGGGGTCGCCGCCCGAGCCGAGGCCGCGCGTCGAGTTGATGCCGATCTGGATGCGGGTCGGCGCCAGCGCCTGGTTGAGCGCCTGCACGTCGGTATTCGCGGTGATGAACTCCACGCCGCGCAGACCGGCGCCGATCATTCGATTGACCGCGTTTCCACCTGCACCACCAACCCCGACCACCTTCAGTCGCGCAGTTGCCTGATTGTCGATTTCGAGTTCGAACATGATTTCAGCACCTCCCTGTGCCTTGTCGGCGGCTTAGTAGAACAGCTCGCCGAACCACCGGCGAGGATCGAGTAGGTTCCGACGATCCGAATTCGTCGGGCGGTCGCGGATCGGGGAATCCCCGCTCTCCTGGTGGATGGCGTGCAGCACCAGCCCGACCCCGGTCGAGAAGCGAGGATCGGAGACGTTCGCGCCGAGGCCGCCGAATCCTTCCGGACGGCCGAGACGCACCGGCATTTCGAAAATCTGCTCGGCGAGCTCCGAGACACCCGGCATCAGCGAGGTACCGCCGGTCAGCACCACGCCACCCCCGAGCAGTTCGGCGAAGTGGTTCTTCTTCACCTCGCGGTTCGCCATGGTGAAGATCTCCTCCATGCGAGGCTCGATCATCGACGCCAGCACGTGGCGCGAGATCTCGCGGTCGGCGCGCCCGCCGACTCCCGAGACCGTGATCATGTCGCTCGACGAAACCGCCGAAGCGAGCGCGCAGCCGTGCGCGATCTTGATCGACTCGGCCTTGTCGATCGGAGTGCGCAGGCCGATCGCGAGGTCGTTCGTCACGTTGGCGCCGCCGACCGGCACGATCGCGGTGTGGCGGATCGAGCCCTCGAAGAACACGGCGACGTCGGTGGTGCCGCCGCCGATGTCGAGCAGCACGACTCCCAGGTCGCGCTCGTCACCGCCGAGCACCGCGTGGCTCGACGCCAGCGGCTCGAGCACCAGGTCGAACACCTTGTAGCCGGCGCGCTGAATGGCGCGGCAGATGTTCTTCGCCGAGGTCACTGCGCCGGTGATGATGTGAACCTCGGCCTCGAGTCGTACGCCGCTCATGCCGACCGGATCCTGGATGCCGTCCTGGTCGTCCACGATGAAGGTCTGAGGAATCACATGGATGATCTCGCGATCGGTCGGAATCGCGATCGCCTTGGCGGCCTCGATCACGCGATCCACGTCGGCCTGACCGATCTCGTTGTCCTTGCGCGAGACCGCGATCACGCCGCGGCTGTTGATGCTGCGGATGTGATCGCCCGCGATGCCGGCGCTCACGCCCTTCACGGGTACGCCCGCCATGCGCTCGGCCTCTTCGCCGGCGCGCTGGATGCTGGCGACGGTTTTTTCGAGGTCGACCACCACGCCGCGGCGCAGTCCCTCACTGGTGGCGTTGCCGACCCCCATGATGCTGACTTCGCCGGGGCCCTTGGCCTCGGCGATGATGCAGGAAATCTTGGTGGTGCCGATGTCGAGTCCGACGTAGGTGCGGGTCTGCGGCGGCATGAAGGGTCTCACCTCCCGGAAGTTGAATTCGAAGTCAGTTCGAGATTCGGCGGAGCCTCGACGAGCGCCGGTCGCACGATGACCTGGCGGTCGAAGCGGACATCCACCTCGTCCGCGCGCGCTCCGCGATGCTGAATGTCCATGAGCACGGCGCGCAACGCCGAGAGCCTGCGCAATTCGGGCGGCCACGCGGGGGCCAGCACCCGGGTGCCGGTCAGCAGCATCAGCGAGGTCGCCTCGCCGTCGGAAACGTCGATCTCGGACACGTTGCCGCCGAGCTGAAGTTCGTTGCGCGACAGCGCGCGCATCCATGCCAGCCCCCGCTCGACGCGCGGGTCGCGAAGCTGTGCGCCGGCCGGCCACGACTTGAGATCGGAACCCACCAGCAGCGGCACGTCGGCGACCACCCCACGCTGCAGCGGCTCGAGCAGCACACCGGTCGAGTCGATCTCCCACGGCGCGCCGTGCTGGACGAGCAGCACCGGCTCGCGTTCGTTGACCTCGATCACCACGTCGCGAAGCAGGCGGCTGACGCGCGCGTCGGCGATGCGGGAATGGAGTCGCAGCGACTGTCGGGCGCGGCGCGGATCGAACGCGATCAGGTCGTCGCCTTTCCGAACTCCCGCCGCCTCGGCGACCGCGACCGGGTCCAGGTAGTGGGCACCTCGCACCCGCACGTGGTCGACCACCGCGAATCGCTTGCGTAACACGCTCCACGGCATCTGGAGGAGCAGCGCGAGTGCGGTGAGGACACCGAGCACCTGGCCGAGTCGCACGAGCCGCACGAGCGGGCGTCGGGAGCGGGGCTCCCGGTTCAGTGCGCGTCCCTGATACGTCGGCATCCAGGCCTCCCCGGGGTTCGAGCCCCGGTGCGTTCCCTCGCGTTCGGTGCGATCAGCCGCCGCGCCGAATCGGCTCCCCGGAAGGCGCCTCCTGGCGCCTCGAGAGCCCCTTCAAGATTTCATCCGCCAGCTTCCACACGTCACCGGCGCCGAGCGTCAACACCACGTCTCCGGCCCGCGCTTCGAGTTCGATCTCGCGCACCGCTGCCGCCGCGTCCGGAGCGAACCGCACCTGCTTCGCGCCCTGAGCCTCGGCACTCTCGACCACCGTCCTGCCGCTGACGCCCGCGAGCGGCTTCTCGCCCGCGGCGTAGACGTCCAGCACCCACACGTGATCCGCATCCTTCCAGACTCCGCCGAACTCCCGTGCGAGCGCCTGGGTCCGGCTGAACCGATGCGGCTGGAATAATACCAGTCTTCGCCCTCCAAGTCCGCGTGCCGCTGCCAGGGTCGCCGCAATCTCGGTCGGATGGTGCGCATAGTCGTCGACCACCCGCACACCCGCCTGCTCGCCGCGCGTCTCGAAGCGCCGCGCGACGCCGTGAAAATCCGCCAGACCCTCGGCGATGTGCGCGAAGCCGATCTCGATTTCGAGCCCCACCCCGATCGCGGCCAGCGCATTCAAGACGTTGTGCTGCCCCGGCACCTGCATCTCGATCACACCGAGCACGCGCCCATTCGACGCCACCGTGAATCGCGAACCGTGCGGAAGCAGCTCGATGTCGGTGGCGCGCAACTCCGCGTCGGGGCCGAGGCCGTAGCGCAGCACCCGCTTGGTGACGCGCGGGAGGATTTCCCGCACCTCCGGGTCGTCGATGCACAGGACCGTCACGCCATAGAACGGCACACGATTGGCGAAATAGACGAACGCCTGCCGCACTTCTTCGAGGCTTCCGTAGTGGTCGAGGTGTTCGCGATCGATGTTCGTGATCACCGTCAGCGCCGGCGACAGGCGCAGGAACGATCCGTCGCTCTCGTCGGCTTCCGCGACCAGGAATTGGCCGTGCCCGAGCCGCGCATGGGTCCCGAGCGCGCGCAGACGACCGCCGACCACGATGGTGGGATCGAGTCCGCCGCGCGCGAGCACCGCGGCGACCATCGAAGTCGTGGTGGTCTTGCCGTGCGCGCCGCCGACCGCGATGCCGTACTTCATGCGCATGAGCTCGGCGAGCATCTCCGCGCGTCCGATCACCGGCACCCCGAGTCGTCGCGCCTCGACCAGCTCCGGATTGTCGGCCGGGACCGCGGTCGAGAACACCACCACGTCCGCACCCTCCATGTTGCTCGCGGCGTGTCCGACGAACACCCGGCCGCCGAGGCTCACCAGTCGATCGGTCACGTCCGAGGCCTTCATGTCGCTGCCCGAGACCTGATAGCCCATGGTGAGCAGTACCTCGGCGATGCCGCACATGCCGGAGCCGCCGATCCCGATCAGGTGGATGCGATGGGTACGCCCGTACATTAGGCGGCTCCCTCGTCCTGCGTGTGATCGGTCGCACCGTTGTCGCCGGCGGGATCACCGCCGGCCAGCCGGTCGAGACTGCGGACGATCCGCTCCGCCGCGTCGAGCCGCGCGAATGTGCGTGCGTGAGCCGACATCTTCCGCAGCAGCTGGCGATCCGACAACAGGTGCGCGATCTCGCGCGCCAGTCGTTCGCCGTCGAGGTCGGCGTCCTTGATGAGCGTGGCCGCGCCGCGCTCGACCAGATTCTCGGCGTTGATCTCCTGATGGTTGTGCGCCGCGAACGGATACGGCACCAGGATCGAAGGGGTGCCGCATGCCGCGATCTCCGCCAGCGTCATGGCGCCCGCGCGGCACACCAGCAGGTCGGCCGCCGCGTAGGCCAGATGGATGTCCTTGAGGAACGGCATCACGCGCGCCGGCAGGCCCTCGCGCTCGACCGAGGTGCGCGCGTTGTCGAAGTCTTCGCGGCCGGTCTGCAGGATGAACTGAACGTCGACGCGACCCTTGAGCCGCCGCATCGCGTCGATCGTCGCCTCGTTGATGCGCCGCGCTCCGCGGCTGCCGCCGAACACGAAGACCGTCAGCTTGTCGTCGGCGAGTCCGAAGTGCCGCAGGCCGTGGCCACGGTCGCCGCTCAGGATGAAGGAGCGCACCGGATTGCCGGTGATGCGAAGGTTGTCCTTGCGATCGAAGTACGCACGCGACTCGGTGAACGCCAGATGCACCTCGCTGGCGAGCCGCGCGAGCCACCGGTTCGCGAGCCCCGGAACGCTGTTCTGTTCCTGCAGCACCAGCGGCCGTCCGGTCAGAAAGGCAGCGAGCGCGATGGGTCCGCTCGCGTAGCCGCCGGTTCCCAACACCACGTCGGGGCGCTCGGTCAGCACCACGATCAACGCCTGGACCAGCCCGACGGCATTGGCGAGCAGAGCGCCCGGCCAGCGCCACCACTGACGCCGCGGCAGCCCCTGAACGGTCACGAACCGCAATGCGAATCCGGCTTCGGGAACCGCCTGCGCCTCGAGCCCGCGCCGGCCGCCCGCGAACACGACATAGGCGTCGGGGTGCTGGCGATGAATCTCTTCGGCGACGGCGAGACCCGGATAAACGTGGCCCCCCGTACCGCCGCCTGCGATCAGAACTCTCATGTCCCCTCCCGCGCCCAGCGCTGTCGCGCGAGCGCTTCCCGCTCCTCGCCTCCCGCACTCACCCGATAGAGCACTCCCGCGGCCGCCAGATTCGCCAGCAGCGCGGAGCCGCCATACGAAACGAACGGCAGTGGCAGCCCGGTGGTGGGCGCGAGCCCGGTGGCCACCGACAGGTTGACGAGCGCATAGAGACCGATTTGGAGTGTCAGGCCGCCGGCAATGAGGCCGGCGAACGTGTCGTGCGCGCGTGCGGTCGCCCGCATGCCGCGCCACAGATAGATCGCGAGTGCAGCGATCATGAACGTGGTTCCGACGAAGCCGAGCTCTTCGCCGAGAATCGAGAAGATGAAGTCGGTGTGCGCCTCGGGTAGAAACAGATACTTCTGAAGTCCGTTGCCGAGCCCGCGACCGAGCCAGCCGCCCGATCCGAGCGCGATCAGCGACTGATCGAGCTGCCAGCCCGCGCCGCGCGCATCCAGCTCGCCGCGCAACAGGAAGTTCGCGAACGTGGTGA
This sequence comes from Candidatus Eisenbacteria bacterium, assembly GCA_013140805.1. Lineage (NCBI taxonomy): Bacteria > Candidatus Eiseniibacteriota > Candidatus Eiseniibacteriota bacterium. Next base: position 926 of record JABFRW010000198.1, on the reverse strand, counting down.
CGCGTTTCATCTGATAGGGGTGCGTCAGGAGCATGCAGGCGGCGGCCGCCGCACCGACCCCGACCGGAATCGCCAGGTGTCGTCCGCGCGCACCCGCGAGCACCAGCATGCCCATCGCCGTCAGCCCCAGCAGCGCCGCGCTGCTCAGGTTCGGCTGCAGCAGGATGAGACCCGCGAGCACGCCGGCCAGTCCGAGCGGTGCCGCAACGCCACGCCAGAAGCCGTGCTCGTCAGGCGGATTGCGCCGCAGCCACCACGCCAGCATCACGACCGCCGCGAGCCGCGCCAGGTCGGTCGGTTGCAGCGTGAGGAATCCGAGCTTGAGCCACCGCGTGGCGCCGTTCGACATGTGGCCCGCCACCACCACAACCGCGAGCCCGAGCCCGGCGAGCACGAAGAACACCGGCGCCGCGCGCTCGATCGCGCGCAGCCGCAGCTTCGCGAACACCAGCAGTACCACCACCCCGAGTCCGGCGCGCATCAACTGGCGTTGCAGGAAGTAGTCGGGGTCGTGGTAGCGCGTGATGCCGAGGATCGCACTCGAGGAATACACCATGATCACGCCGACCGCGGTGAGCAGCAGCGGCAGGATCAGCAACCAGCGGTCCCCACGATTCACCTGCCTTCCTCCCGGCTTCTGAGCTGCTCGACCTCGGCCTTGAACTGCCGGCCACGGTCCTCGTAGTCACGGAACATATCGAACGAAGCGCATCCCGGCGAGAAGAGCACCACGCCGGGCGCGGCCGCCCCGGCGGGTCCGGGCGCCCGAGCGAGCGCGAACGCGGCGCTGACGGCCGAAGGGAGGCTCGCGCCGCGAGTGGTCGGAACCCCATTCCAGGCGCTCGCAATGCGCTCGGCGCCCTCGCCGATGAGCACCAGGTGGGCAACCTGCCGGTGCACCAGGTCGGTGAGGGCCGCGACAAGGG
>JABFRW010000197.1 GCA_013140805.1 Candidatus Eisenbacteria bacterium | reverse complement strand
GTGCGCCAGCGCGCGCAGCGACGCCGGCGGTCGGGCGCCGCGCGCCGGCCTAGCTGGTCGTGCCGCCACGCGGCTCGCCCGTGTTCGGATCTCCCGAACCCATCTGCCACCAACCGTCTTCGGGGGTGAGCATCTGAGCCTCGCCCGTCACGCGGTGAATCCGCACCGGATAGGTGCCGTCCTCCAACGTGATGTGCGTGTGACGCCACGGGGTGGGCCACACGGCGAAGAGGAATCCCGCCAGCGCCGCCAGCAGCAGCGCACGTCTCAACAGTCGCCAGAACTCGTAGCGTCCCATCGTCCTCACCTCACCCAGCGATCGAACCACGCGCGGATGCGCGTCCATTGATCCCACTGATGGCGATACTCGCGCGGACTGTGCAGCTCGCGCGGGTACCTCACCAGTTCGGTCGGTACTTCGAGGCGCCGCAGCGAGGTATAGAGCAGCTCGCTGTTCGCCGGAGGGGTGCGGGGGTCGTTCGCGCCGACCAGGATCAGCGTCGGAGTCCTGACCTTCCGCACCTGCTGGATCGGCGAACGATCGCGATAGATCGCCTCGCGTTCCCACGGTGGCCCCTGCTGTTCGTATTCGCGATAGCGATGGACGTCGCTCACGCCCCATTGCAGTCGCAGATCCGAGATCCCCGCAATCACGCAGGCCGCGTCGAAGCGCGACGTCTGCGTGATCGTCCACGCAGTCAGATAGCCGCCGTACGAGCGCCCGAACACCGCAAGGCGCGAGGAATCGACGAGCCCCTGTGCCACCAGGTGGTCCACTCCGCTCGTCACGTCACGATGGTCCTGTCCGCCCCAGTCGGCTCGCTCGCGCCGCATGAAGGCGGTTCCATAGCCGCCACTCGAGCGGAAGTTCGGCATGAACACCTGCCAGCCGTTGGCCGCGAACCACTGAGGGATCGCCTGAAAGCCGAGATCGAAGCGCGTCGAGTAAGGGCCGCCGTGCAGCACCACCGCCGTCCGCAGCGCGCCGCGCGCTGCCGCTCCGGCGGGCCTCAGCAGCAGCCCTTCGACCCTCACACCGTCGCTGCTGGTCCAGCGCACCGTTCGCATCGAGCCGAACGTGCGCGTGGCGAGTGCCGCATTGCGCGCGGTGAGCGGAGAGCCGGCTCGATCGGCGTGAGCGGCGACCACGATCTCGCCCGGCTCCTCGGGGCCCGATTGGATCCACGCCGCGCGACCGTTCGGAGCGCTGGTGAGCGCGGTTGCAGTTCCGTTCACGTCGGTGCCGAGCGTCACGGCGCCGCCGGCGAGAGCCACCCGCGCCATGCGCGTCGTCACGCCCTGCGCGGAGTGAAAGCTCAGGGTGTCGCGGGTCGCATTCCAGGCCGGCAACGTCGCATCCTCATCGAACTGCGCGGTCAGAATGCGAGCCGCCCCGCCGCCGGATGGCACCACGACCAGCTCGCGCTTCTGCACCCACTGAGCGCGATCGGTCCCGGTCGCGAGCGCGATCCAGCGTGCGTCGGGGGACCATGTGAACGCCGTGCCGATCACTCCCAGCCGACGCACCGGGCCGCCGCGCGCGGCAACCACCGCGAGGTCCTGCTGGTTTTCTTCATCGGGGCGCCCGGTCGGGCTCGTGATCCACGCCAGTGCCGTGCCGTCGGGCGCCCAGCGCAGATACCACTTGCCGGTCGCATCGGTCGTGAGGCGCCGCTGCTTGCCGGTGGCGAGATCGAGCGTCCAGATCTGCGGCCACTGGAGAATCTCGTCCTCGACCAGGTGGTCCCACTTCTGCTTGCGCCACTCGCGCACCGTGCGTGGCAGCGTGTCGAGCTTCACGTATGCGAGCGTGCGGCCGTCGGGCGACCACTGCACTTCGGTGACGGCTTCGTCGTAGGTGCCGACCGCCCACGGATCGCCGCCCGACAGCGACAGCATCCAGATCGCGGAGCGTGCGTCCTCACCGCTGCCGCGATTCGCGATGAACGCGATCGTGTCCCCGGTCGCGGAAAACGTCGGGGAGACGTCGTTCTTCGGATGGCGCGTCAACTGCCATTCGCGGTGCCGGGTGAAGTCGTAGAGCCACAAGTCCGCGTTGCTGGTGCTCTCGGCCGAGTCGACCGAGGTCACGACGTAGGCGAGTGTCGAACCGTCCGGCGACCAGGTCAGGCCCGAGAAGGACGAAATGGTGAGCGCCTGCTCGAGCGAGATCGCGTTCGCACGCACGGCGGACTCGGCCGGGCCGACGGCGCTGCAGAGGCAGGCGGCCACCATGACTGCCAGCGCAATTGCAGCGGCCCGACGGGCGGGCTGCCGGGCGGGTGAATTCTGCGATTTTTTGCGGAACGCAGAGTGATCGCTCAGGGCATGCCTCGCGGATTCGAAACCGGGAGGCGCAGCCTATCGCAGCCACCCATGGCGGTCGAGCCAGCGCGATCGAGCCAGCGGGATCGAGCCAGCGCGATCGAGCCGGCGCGATCGAGCCAGCGCGATCGGGCCAGCGCGCACGCGGGCTCCGGCGCCCCCGGGCGGTTCGGGCCGCCCCGGGGCGTGCCGCAGCGGGCGAAGGGTCACCGCACCCGTCAGGTGTTCGAAGGCTCCTTGACCACCACCTTGTGAGCGACGGCCTGACCATCCTTGTCGCGGTAATAGACCGTGACGTACGCGTCCTTCTGCAGCTCGCCGGTGGTCTTGAGCTCGGCGTTGCGAGAGAACACTCGGGTCTCCGCCTTCTTGCCGCGTTTCTCGACGGTGAACGACGCCTTCTCCATGGCGACGACGTAGCCGGTGAACTGACGCTGAACGACCTTCTTCTTCGCCGTGCTCGATGCGGTGGCTTCGGCCTTGGCGTAGGCCGCGGGTGCGAGTCCTCCGGCCGGCGCAAGCGCCCCGAACACCAGTGCTGCGGCAAGCCCGACCGGGATCCAGATTCGCTTCGACTTCATCGTGACACCTCCCATGCGTGGAGGGGGCCGGCGAGGTTCAGGGCCAGAGTCGTGCCAGCGCGCCGCGTCGAAATCGCTGCGCAATCGCGTCAGTCGGCGGCGAGTGCTTCGTCCACGCCGTGGTCGAAGGGACGCGGATCGTTGACGCTCGCGCGCCGTTCCCGCGCATGGCGTGCGGCGCGCCACACTCCGAGGTGCGCTTCGACGCTGGCATCGTGCGGGTCGGAGTAGCCGCCGCCCAGCGTGACCACGACCGGCGCGCCGACCCGCTCGCACCATTCGAACACGTGCGAATCGCGCCGCGCGAGGCCGTCCGCGGTGATCGCGAGCTTGCCGAGGCGATCCTCGTCCAGCGGGTCGACGCCCGCCTGGTACCACACCAGGTCGGGCCGATGGTGCTCGAGCGCCGCCGGCAGATGCGTTTCGAGTGCCGCCAGATAGGTGGAGTCGTCGCAACCCGAATCCAGCTCGACGTCGAGCGAGCTCTGCGCCTTGCGGGCGGGGTAGTTGGCACCCGCGTGCATCGAGAACGTGAAAACGCTCGGATCGCCGGCGAAGCACGTCGCGGTGCCGTCGCCCTGGTGGACGTCGAGATCCACGACGAACGGGCGACGGGCGAAACCTCGGGCGCGCAGCACTTCGATCGCGACGGCGATGTCGTTGAACAGGCAGTAAGCGCCCGCGCGGTCGCGATGCGCGTGATGACTGCCGCCGGCCAGGTTCCCGGACACGCCGTGCGTGAGTGCCGCGAAGGACGCCGCGACGGTTCCGTACACCGAGGCACGTGCGCGCGCGACCAGCGCCCGCGACCACGGCAGCCCGAGGCGTCGCGCGTCGTCCATCGTTGGCGTACCGCCGATCGCGCGCGCGACGTACTCGGCCGCGTGCGTGCGCTCGAGCCACGCGACGGGGGCTTCGCGCGCGGGGTGCAGCTGGTCGCGTTCGACCAGCCCCTCGCTCAGCACGCGCTCGACCAGCGGCGCGTACTTGGCGCTCGGGAAGCGGTGGCCTGCCGGTAGCGGGATCTGGAACTCGTGGTTCGTCCACGCATGCAGCGGCCGCATCAGTCGCGCCCCGGAGCAACGGGAGCCGGCGCTGCCGCTGTGCGTGGCGCGGCACGCCGCTCGATGCCGAGCTTCTTCATGCGGGAAAACAGGGTCGTGGGCTTGAGCCCGAGCACGCGAGCCGCACCGCTCGGACCACTGACCTTGCCGCGGGTGTGGGCGAGGACTCGCTCGATACTCTCGCGCTCCGACTCGGCGAGCGGTCGCAGCCAGGTGGTATCCGCAGTGGCGGTGGCGGTGGCGGTGGCGGTGGCGGTGGCGCGCGGCGCCGCGACGCTCGACTCGGGCGCGGGCGTCGCGGAATTGGCGACCACGCCGCGAGTCGCGCGAGCGTGGCGCACCACCAGCTGATTGCGCTCGGTCGCGAGCTCGCGATAGGCGCGCAGGTGTCCGAGTGCGGTTCCGCCGAGGCGTGCGATCGCATCGAGCGCCGCCCGTTCGCGTTCCGCGATCGGGGCGCGGCTGAACACCGCGAGCACCCCGATCGCCTGGCCCCCGTACTCGATCGGAAGTGCGGCGAACGCCACGATGCGATGGGTGGCGAGCCAGGTCGCCTCGGCGAGGCCGGCGGCGGCCAGCCCGCTGTTTGCGATCAAGGGCCGGCGTTCGATCGGAACGCGCCCGACTTCGCCGTGCCCGAGCGGAAAGCGGCGAAACGGTCCGTCGATGCGCGAGGTCAGCCCGGCACTCGCGACCAGGTGCAGGCAGGTCTCGCGGTGGGGGCAGTGAGGGGCCTGGGCGCATTGAGCGCACTGATCGCCCGGCCCCATGAGCCACACCCGGCAGAGCGCTCCGTCGCAGGCGCCGAGCGCCGCCTCGGCGAGCGGGCGCAGGATCGGATCGAGCGCCGAACGACCGGCTGCCGCAGTTGAGCCATCCGTGGCTGACATAGGATCACGATATATCGTGAGTCGGCCGAATTACGCAAGCGGCATCTTCGAGATCGGCCATGGCTCACGAGATATCGCGAGTCGCGATATCTCGTAAATCTATCGCAGGGGCTCGGGCCCGCCTGCAGGACCCGTAAGCGACTCGCCGGTTGCGCGGTACATGGCGAGCGCCCGCTCCCGCTGAGTTGGGTGATCGACGATCGGCGCCGGGTAGTCATTCGACCCGAACAGCCAGCCTGTCGCCTTCGACAGCCACGGCTGATGAACGTCCGACGCCCGAAGCTCCGCCAGCTCGGGGACCCAGCGCCTGACGTAGTCGCCCTCGGGGTCGAAACGCTGCCCTTGAAGTACCGGATTGAAGATCCGAAACCAGGGCTGAGCGTCGGTCCCGGTCGAGGCCGCCCACTGCCAGCCGCCGTTGTTGCTGGCCAGGTCACCGTCCACGAGCTGGGTCATGAACCAGCGCTCTCCGAGGCGCCAGTCGAGCAGGAGGTCCTTGGTGAGAAACGACGCGACGATCATGCGCACCCGGTTGTGCATGAAACCGGTCGCCGCCAGCTCCCGCATGCCCGCATCCACGATCGGATAGCCGGTGCGCCCGAGCCTCCACGCCTCGAGGTGCGCCGGACCGCCTTCCCACCGGATCGAGTCCGCGGCGACGCGAAACGCGCGCGACTCGACATGCGGAAAGTGGAACAGCACGTGCGAGTAGAAGTCGCGCCATCGCAGCTCGGAGACGAACTTCTCGGCGGCACTCACCGGCACGTCGCCACCACGGCCCGCGGCGTCGAGCGCTGCGGCGGCCGCGGTGCGTGGCGAGAGCGTTCCGAACTTGAGATCGGCCGAGAGTCGGGAGACCGCGGCGGCCGCTGGCATGTCACGCTCGAGGTCGTAGCGCCTCAGCCCGTGCGCGATGAACTCCGCCAGTCGCCCGCGCGC